>NZ_JASCAF010000017.1:0-1288 GCF_029967985.1 Pseudomonas sp. V88_4 | reverse complement strand
TGTAGAGACCGGTACATCCTTTACACATTAGACCGGAGACATCGTTTACACCTTTTACAGGCTTGATACGCGGTTGGCACCGCGCTCAAGCCTGCCTAAACAGAAGTTGCAAAGGTACAACTCCCACACGTCATCAGCCACTTCCTTCAGCGCGATATCCTCGCCGATCAGCGCCTCGCCCAAAAACATTCGTTGCCCCTTCCACTTGAACTCGCCGTTCGAACGAACCTTGCGCACCTCAACATCAGGGCCGTATTCGACCGCAGGCAAGTAGCCCGGGTATGGGCGCAACGAAGGTCTGTAGACGGAAGCCGGCGGCTTCATGCCCAGTGCGGTATGTGGTCGATCATGGTTGAAGTCCTGGACGAATTCTTCAAAGGCCAGTTGCTGGCGCACGAGATTTTCCGCAGGTGTCCGCAGTACCGCTGCTTTGAGAGTGCGGTGCATCCGTTCGTGTCGACCGTTCTGGTCAGGACGCCCTGGCGTAATTGTCTCGATGTGAATGCCATGCCTGATGAACCAGACGGACAGCTTCGACAGCCGCGCCAAACCTGTGGATGCGAAAGGCGCTCCGTTATCGGTGCGGATTACGTCTGGCAATCCAAACTCCCGGAAAGCCCATTCGAATCCCTGTCGCGTCGGCTCAGTGTGCGTGCCGGGCAGCGCCCGGCAGAGCAGCAGATAGCGGCTCATCTGATCGGTAATGGTCAACGGATAGCACCAATTGCGGTCCTGCATCCTGAACTGCCCTTTGAAGTCGGCACACCATGTCTGGTTGGGCCCATCGACTGGGCGCAAATGCGTCGGGGCACGCGGGCGCAAAGGATAGGGGCGCCGCGCAACTACCAAACCTGCCTTCTTCAACCACTCCCCAGCAGTACTCGCGGCCGGCCATGGAATCTGTGGATCGGACTTTCGCAGGCGATCAATGATCTGTTTGGGGCCTCGATCGGGATGCTCGTTTTTCCTGGCCAGCAATGTGGCGATGATTTCATCCGGGGTTTGATGAGGGCAGTTCAAAGGCTTGCGGGATTGCTCTTTCAAACCATCCACGCCAAGCGCTGCGTACCGATCCAGCCATTTGTCGACGGTTGGACGGCTGACACCGTAACGCCGGCTCAATTGGCTTTTGGTGTAGCTGCCACTGAGCCAGTCACTGACTAATTTCACTCGTTGATCCATCGGGGACTCTTGATTCCAGGGCATGGTCAGCACCTCCTGACCATGATTGATACCTGTAAACCATGTCCCCGGTCTCAAACGTAAAGGATGTACCCGGTCTTTACCC
>NZ_JASCAF010000016.1:0-1325 GCF_029967985.1 Pseudomonas sp. V88_4 | reverse complement strand
CCCTGTTACCGCCGTGAAAGGGCGGTGTCCTAGGCCACTAGACGAAGGGGACACACTACAACATTCACTCCCTGCCGCGTTTCGCTGTGTGCTTTACGCTGCAAGTGGCGCGCATTCTATGGATGGATTGAAAGGTCGTCAACCCCCATATATAAATTTATTTAAATCAATGACTTCGACCTGCTTTGCGGGCCATTTCCGGCTTTTGCGTCGCCCGACGATTGACGCCTATATTCCGACACTCGCCAAGGCGTTATAGTCCACGGCACAGGTGATGGCAATCTGCACCCCAAGGGACAGCATTTAAATAAGCAGGTTCCTGGCCGATACAGATTCAGCTTCGCCGATCCAAACCCGTCGAGCGGCGCTAGGCTCCTGTATGCCAAGCCACTACACTCGCACGCGAACCCTATAAAGAGGTCTTACCGGTGACACCACTCATGATCACCCTGCTAGTCATAGCCGGGATCGCAATCTTGATCGCCATTGGCTACATGAACCATGTGGTGGAAAACACCAAACTGGAGAAGGCCCGCACCAAGGTCGAACTCAACGACCGCCTGCGCCGTTGCGGCGAACTGACCGAAACCTTTCCCGGCCAGTTCATGACCCCGGCCCTCAAGCTGCTGCTGACACGCCTTGAGCTGAACGTCTGCCAGCGCCTGCTGAACCTGGAAAAGACCAGCGCCACCACCAAGGCCCGCATCACCGAACTGAGCGCCCTCGTGGCCCAGGGCGAATCGATCCCGGTCAACAACCCGCCGGCCCCGATCCAGACCGAAGCCAAGGCCAAGGACGTGCGCTTTCTCCTCGAAGCCCTCCACGGCCAGATCACCCGCGCCGCGCAGGACGGCTTCCTGCCACCGAACGAAGCCAAACACTGGATCCGCGAAGTCCGCCACATCCTCGTGCTGCTGCACATCGAGTTCTTCAACAACCTCGGCCAACACGCCCTCCAGCAAAACCAGCCAGGCCAGGCCCGCCTCGCCTTCGAACGCGGCGTGCAATACCTGCGCAAACAGCAGGACCCGCAAATCTACGCCGAACAACTCCAATACCTGGAAAAACTCCTGGCCCGCGCCAACGCCCAGGTCATGGACAAGATCGCCCCGGTCGAAGGCGAAGAAAACCAACTGACTGCCGGCCTCAAGGATGTCGAGGCTGATGCGGACTGGAAGAAGAAAGTGATTTACGACTGAGTACAGTCGGAGAGAGAAGCCATCGGGAGGTGGCTTTTTTATTGCCCGCGGAGAAGATCAAAATCAAAAGCGCCCTCACTGTAGAGACCGGTACATCCTTTACACATTAGACCGGAGACATCGTTT
>NZ_JASCAF010000015.1:0-1325 GCF_029967985.1 Pseudomonas sp. V88_4 | reverse complement strand
ATTGCTTGGGTGTTATATGGTCAAGCCTCACGGGCAATTAGTATTGGTTAGCTCAACGCCTCACAGCGCTTACACACCCAACCTATCAACGTCGTAGTCTTCGACGGCCCTTCAGGGAACTCAAGGTTCCAGTGAGATCTCATCTTGAGGCAAGTTTCCCGCTTAGATGCTTTCAGCGGTTATCTTTCCCGAACATAGCTACCCGGCAATGCCACTGGCGTGACAACCGGAACACCAGAGGTTCGTCCACTCCGGTCCTCTCGTACTAGGAGCAGCCCCTCTCAAATCTCAAACGTCCACGGCAGATAGGGACCGAACTGTCTCACGACGTTCTAAACCCAGCTCGCGTACCACTTTAAATGGCGAACAGCCATACCCTTGGGACCGGCTTCAGCCCCAGGATGTGATGAGCCGACATCGAGGTGCCAAACACCGCCGTCGATATGAACTCTTGGGCGGTATCAGCCTGTTATCCCCGGAGTACCTTTTATCCGTTGAGCGATGGCCCTTCCATACAGAACCACCGGATCACTAAGACCTACTTTCGTACCTGCTCGACGTGTCTGTCTCGCAGTCAAGCGCGCTTTTGCCTTTATACTCTACGACCGATTTCCGACCGGTCTGAGCGCACCTTCGTACTCCTCCGTTACTCTTTAGGAGGAGACCGCCCCAGTCAAACTACCCACCATACACTGTCCTCGATCCGGATAACGGACCTGAGTTAGAACCTCAAAGTTGCCAGGGTGGTATTTCAAGGATGGCTCCACGCGAACTGGCGTCCACGCTTCAAAGCCTCCCACCTATCCTACACAAGCAAATTCAAAGTCCAGTGCAAAGCTATAGTAAAGGTTCACGGGGTCTTTCCGTCTAGCCGCGGATACACTGCATCTTCACAGCGATTTCAATTTCACTGAGTCTCGGGTGGAGACAGCGCCGCCATCGTTACGCCATTCGTGCAGGTCGGAACTTACCCGACAAGGAATTTCGCTACCTTAGGACCGTTATAGTTACGGCCGCCGTTTACCGGGGCTTCGATCAAGAGCTTCGCGTTAGCTAACCCCATCAATTAACCTTCCGGCACCGGGCAGGCGTCACACCCTATACGTCCACTTTCGTGTTTGCAGAGTGCTGTGTTTTTAATAAACAGTCGCAGCGGCCTGGTATCTTCGACCGGCGTGGGCTTACGCAGCAAGTGCTTCACCCTCACCGGCGCACCTTCTCCCGAAGTTACGGTGCCATTTTGCCTAGTTCCTTCACCCGAGTTCTCTCAAGCGCCTTGGTATTCTCTACCCAACCACCTGTGTCGGTTTGGGGTACGGTTCCTG
>NZ_JASCAF010000014.1:0-2741 GCF_029967985.1 Pseudomonas sp. V88_4 | reverse complement strand
CCTTTCACCTGCTGCGCCGTTTGCATCGCACCTTGCGCGGTCTGCATCGCCCCCATCCCTGTCTGCGCCAATTCCTTGCCCTTCTCCAACATGTCCCAGTTCTTGCTCGGCAGCGCCTGCGCCACCATGGCCTGCACCTGACTCGGAATGTCTTCTGCACCCGGCGGATTCAACGGCCATTCCGGCTTGCCGATGTAGCTGCCGTCGCTCCAGGTGTCCGCCGGATCCTTACCGAACAGCACCCGCGCTGGCCCCGGTGCGGCCCCGGCAACGCTGGCGAACCCCTTCGCGTCGAGCTTGCCCTTGATGCTCTTGCCCAAGGCATCAATCACTTCGTAATCGCCGTCCTTGATGCCCTGGCGACCGGCGTACTGGTTGAACAGTTCGAGGTTGCCCTTGCCCGGTTTCGGCGGTTCCGGGAACACGCCGGCCAGGCTCTTGGCACCGGTGTAAGCAAAGTTCGCCGCGTGGGCGGTGTACGGGCCGCTGGTGGCGTGGGTGATGCCGCCGGCGTTGTAGGTCGTGGCGCTGCCGCCGCCCTGGATCACCAGTTCGGTCTTGGCGGTGATGGTGATGCGGTCGGCGTTGGCGGTGATGTTGAGCTTGGCCAGCAGGTTGATGCTGTCCTTGAGTGCCTTGACGTCGATGTCGCCGGACGCCGCCACCAGCCGCCAGCCCATGCTCTGCACGAACAGGCGCATGCCGCGACTGGCACTGGCCAGCAGGCGTTTGCCGATGGAAAAACTGGTGTGCCCGGTGCTGCTCAGCGCCAGATGTTCGCCAGTGGCGATGTGGCTGGAACGTGGCGTGGTCAGGGCGATGCCGGCGGGACTGGCGAGCACCAGATGCGGCTCGGTGAATTCGGGGAATTCGTTGGCGGTGAGGTTTGCCGGACCCGAGCCGAGCACGCCTTGGTGCTGGGCGTGCAAGGCCTTGGCCACGTCGTCCTGATCGCCCGCCTCTTGAGCCTGAAGCTCTTTGGCCTGCGTGGCGAAACCGTCCTGTTGATCGCTGGCGGTGGCAAGGCGTTCGGCGGTTTCCGGCAGGTCTTTGTGGTGCTTGGATTCGTTCGGGCGTGGTTCGGTGGTGATCAGCAGGCCGGCACCGGCACGCACGGCGCCGTGGCGGTCGGTTCTTAACTCAAAACCTTCACCCCGAGGCTGACCGCCGCTTGGGCGCGGATGGGTCAGGTAACCGAGGTTGATCGCGCTCGCACCGTGATCGCTGCGCAGCGCGATGCTGATTTCGCTGGTGGTGTCGTCGATGCGCAGTTCGTTGGCGCGGCTGCCCTTGTATTCCTTGCTCTTGACCGTGGCCAGGGTCTTGAAGTCCGGCAATTTGTAAGGCGGCAGGTTGGCGCCGTGGTACAGGCAACCGGTGATCAGCGGCTGGTCGGGATCGCCTTCGAGGAAGGTGATCAGCACTTCCATGCCGACCCGCGGAATGTTGATCGAACCAAAGGTTTCAGCGGCCCAACTGGAGGCCACGCGCATCCAGCAGGTGGTCTTGTCGTCGTGCTGGCCTTCGCGGTCCCAGAAGAACTGCACCTTCACCCGGCCGTATTGGTCGCAGAAGATTTCTTCGCCTTTCGGGCCGGTGACCACGGCGCTTTGCGAGCCGAGAACCTTGGGTTTTGGGTGGTCCAGCGGCGGACGGTACGGCACGTCCCACGGAATCGCGCTGAAGCGGTTGCGATAACCCTGATGGAAGTCGTCCTTGTTGTCGGTGGTGTCGCTGGTCACCGACTCTTCCAGCACTTGCGGCTGCTTGCCTTCGTGGAAGATTTCGGTGAGCAGCCACAGGTCGTTCCACGTCGGGTTGGCGTGGTCGGTCAGCGCCAGAAAATGCCCGGTGACCAGGGTCGGCTGGTCGCTGTTGCCCTCGGCCAGGCGATAGTCGCTGCGATGGCGTTCGAGGTTGCGGTTGGCCAGGTGCTTGCCACGCTCGCGATCCACGAAACGACCCGGGTAATCGTAGTCTTCCAGGTCCGGCTGGGCGCTGCTCTTGGCGTCGCTTTCCAGCTCGATCTTCGGTTTGATGAAGTCATAATCGCGCCGCGTGGTGCGGCTGGTGCGGGTGGCCAGGCGCAGGCCGAAACGCTTGACCACCGGCTGGTCCGCCACCAGCCCGGAGTCCTGCTGATAGGCCACCGGTGCCAATTTCGGGAACACCGTCTGGTCATCGCCGAAGGTCAGTTTGTGGCCGCTCGAGGTGTGCTGGAAGTGGTAGTGAATCCCCTCCTCCTCGCACAGGCGCTGGACGAAGTGCAGGTCACTTTCATCGTACTGCGTGCAGTAGATGCGCTCCGGATACACCGCGCTGAGCTGGAAGTGGTAATCGCTGGCAAGAATCCCGTGCTCTTCCAGCACCTGGCTGATGATCTGCTGCACCGTCATCTGCTGGAAGATGCGCTGGTTGAAGCGGTGCGCCAGGTACGAAAGCTGCGGTCGCAGGGAGATCCTGTAGCGGGTCAGGCGCTTGCCCGCCTCGCCTTGGGCAATGCTGTAAATCAGCCCGTGGATCCCGGTGCCGCTCGGCGAGAGCTGCAGAAACGCCAGTTTGTGCAGCAGGCTTTCGAGGTTGATCGAGGCCTTTTCGCTGACCAGTTCCAGCTCGAATTCGAAGGGCGTGTTGAGGGCTTCCCGACCGGTGAACGACAGGACCTGGAAATCGCTGTCCGCGCCATCGATGGTCAGATTGAAATGGGGCTGATTGGCCGGTGAGAACATTCCCTTGTCCCT
>NZ_JASCAF010000013.1:0-5075 GCF_029967985.1 Pseudomonas sp. V88_4 | reverse complement strand
CGCCGACATGATCGGCGCCGTCAGAGGCAACAGCGCCTGCGCCGACATGATCGGCGCCGTCAGAGGCAACAGCGCCTGCGCCGACATGATCGGCACCGTCAGAGGCAACGGCACCTGCGCCGACATGATCGGCGCCGTCAGAGGCAACGGCACCTGCACCGACATGATCCGATCCGTCAGAAGCTACGGCCCCAGCGCCGACATGATCTGAGCGGTCAGAGGCAACAGCACCGGCGCCGACATGATCGGCACCGTCAGAGGCTACAGCTCCAGCGCCGACATGATCCGCACCATCAGAGGCGACAGCCCCCGCACCCACATGATCCGCCCCATCCGACGCCAATGCCTGCGCCTTCGCAGCCCAGACACTGGGCATTGCCACCGTTGCCGCAACTGCCAGGACAAGGCCCGGCCAAAGCGTGTGCTTCATGATGTTCTCCACGCCCCATCAGCCAAACAGCAACCGAGCATTACCCGTCATGCGTTGCGTGACGGAAGGCTCGTCGGCCCGGGGTCAACCAGATTGGTGAATGGCACGGGGGCACCGGAGGGTGCACGGGTGTCGACGGTTTACAGGAAATCTGGACAGCGAACTGAAAAGTATAGTTCGCCCTTGGCGGGAGGCAGGCTGAAGGGTCGTGAAGGCGATAGTCGGTTAGCTTCCTTGCAGACTGGCGCTAGAAAAAAATCAATCTAAAAACCGCGTAGCGCAATGCAGCGTGTTTGCTAGGCTCAAGAATGTAGGCGAAGACGCAGACTGATGCGCAAGCGGATAGCAAGGGGACGTGGGGCGCGTTCCGAAGGGTACACGGTTAGAAAGATCTCCGCGCTGAGATCCAGCCCTTATGCCGTGTGAAGCAGCCGAGACCGTACTCCTTTCAATTGGGTCCGGTACTGTGAGAAGCCTGATAAACCTTGTAAGCCAGAGACCAGCACTGGCCGCCTACTCGAACACCAAAGCCCGCATCGTGCGGGCTTTGACGTTTTCAGGCTTTAGATGCTGGCCAGCGCTTGCGCCAGATCCGCACGCAGGTCTTCGATATCCTCAACACCTACCGACAGACGCACCAGGCTGTCACCGATGCCAAGTTTGGCGCGGGTTTCCGCCGGAATGGTCGCGTGAGTCATGATCGCCGGGTGCTCGATCAGGCTTTCCACACCGCCAAGGCTTTCGGCCAGGGCGAAGATCTGCACGTTTTCCAGGAAGCGCCGCGCGCCTGCCAGATCACTGTTCAGATCCAGGGAAATCATTCCGCCGAAACCACGCATCTGACGCTTGGCCAGTTCGTGTTGCGGATGGGATTCCAGGCCTGGGTAGTAGACGCGTTTGACCTGCGGCTGCTGCTCCAGCCAGTGCGCCAGTTCCAGTGCGTTGCTGCAATGACGTTCCATGCGCAGCGCCAGCGTCTTTACGCCGCGCAGGGTGAGGAACGCGTCGAACGGGCCGGAGATGGCACCAACGGCGTTCTGCAGGAAACCCAGGCGCTCGGCCAGCGCAGGATTGTCGCCAACCACCGCGATCCCGCCGATCACGTCGGAGTGACCGTTCAGGTACTTGGTGGTCGAGTGCAGCACGATGTCGAAGCCCAGTTCCAGCGGACGCTGAATCCATGGGCTGGCAAAGGTGTTGTCGGCCACGCAGATGATCCCGCGGGCCTTGCAGATGCGCGCAATGGCCGCGAGGTCGGACAGGCTCAGCAGCGGGTTGGTCGGGGTCTCGACCATGACCATGCGCGTGTCGTCCTGCAGCGAGGCTTCGAACGCTGACAGATCCGCCAGATCGACGTAGCTGAAACGGTGCCCGGCACTGCGCTGGCGCACCTTGTCGAACAGGCGGAACGTGCCGCCGTACAGGTCATTGCCGGACACGATGTGCGAGCCGGCATCGATCAGTTCGAGTACGGTGGAAATCGTCGCCAGCCCGGATGCGAAGGCGAACGCCTGGGTGCCGCCCTCCAGATCCGCCACGCAACGCTCCAGGGCAAAACGTGTCGGGTTGTGCGAGCGGCCGTAGTCGAAGCCCTTGTGCACGCCGGGGCTGTCTTGCAGGTACGTGGAGTTGGCGTAGATCGGCGGCATCAGCGCGCCGGTGGTCGGGTCCGGCGTTTGCCCGGCGTGGATCACGCGGGTGGCGAAGCCTTGTTGACGGGCGTTCTTGTCGTGCTGGCTCATGCCAGGGATCTCCGTAATTGATTGAGCATGTCGACGCGGGTGATCAGGCCGTGGAAGCCTGAAGCGTCGGCGATGATGGCCACCAGGCCGCTGCTGAGCACGGCTTCCAGTTCAGCCAGCGTCGCGCCGGGGGCGAGGGTTTGCAGTTTGTCGGTCATCGCGCTGGCGACGGGTTTGCTGAAGAGCGAGGCGTCTTCGTGCACACGCACCAGGATGTCCGACTCGTCGATCACGCCGACCAGTTGTTTGCCATCCACCAGCACCGGCAGTTGTGAAACGTCGGCCAGGCGCATGCGCTGGAACGCGGTCATCAGCGTATCGTCCGGGCCTACGCTGACGACTTTGCCGTCTTCGAAGCGTCGGGCGATCAGGTCGCGCAAGTCGCCGTAGCGTTTGCGCTGCAACAGGCCCTGATCGGTCATCCACTGGTCGTTGTAGACCTTCGACAGGTAGCGAGTGCCGGTGTCGCAGACGAAGCTGACCACGCGTTTCGGCTCGGTCTGTTCGCGGCAGTAGCGCAGCGCGGCAGCGAGCAGGGTGCCGGTGGACGAACCACCGAGAATGCCTTCGGCTTTCAGCAGCTGACGGGCGTGATCGAAGCTTTCTTCGTCGCTGATCGAGTAGGCGTTGCGCACGCTCGACAGGTCGGTGATCGACGGAATGAAGTCCTCACCGATGCCTTCCACCGCCCACGAACCTGCGGTGCCGAGATGCTTGCTGCGGCTGTATTCAGCCATCACCGAACCGACCGGATCGGCCAGGACCATTTCCAGATCCGGTTGCACGCGCTTGAAGAAGCGGGTCAGGCCGGTCAGCGTGCCGGCCGAGCCGACACCGACCACGATCGCGTCGAGGTCATGCTCGGTCTGGGCCCAGATTTCCGGTCCGGTGCTGCACTCGTGGGCCAGCGGGTTGGCGGGGTTGTTGAACTGGTCGGCGAAGAACGCGCCGGGAATGTCCTTGGCCAGGCGCGCGGCGACATCCTGGTAATACTCGGGATGGCCCTTGCCGACATCGGAGCGGGTGATGTGCACTTCGGCGCCCATGGCCTTGAGGTGCAGGACTTTTTCGGTGGACATTTTGTCCGGCACCACCAGCACGACGCGGTAGCCCTTGGCGCGGCCCACCAGAGCCAGGCCCAGACCGGTGTTGCCGGCGGTGGCCTCGACGATCGTGCCGCCCGGTTGCAGGCGACCATCGCGCTCAGCGGCGTCGATCATGGCCAGGCCGATGCGGTCCTTGATCGAACCGCCGGGGTTCTGAGATTCGAGTTTGAGAAACAGGGTGCAGGGACCGGTATCGAAGCGGGTGACTTGTACCAGCGGCGTATTGCCGATCAGCCCAAGTACGGCAGGGCGTGAATCCTTTGACATCTCTTCACCTCTTTGTGGTGTTGATCGCGTTCCATTCGCGGGGAAAAAGCTCGCGTGCAACATAGGCTCTGACCTGAGCTGCCGCAACCTTTAAACGGCCGGAAATACTGCCATTTCGATCTAACGATAGAACGAAATCGGAGAGGGGAAGGAAGTGATTTCCAGGGGTTTATACGCAGGCGTCATCGAGTATTGAAAGGGCGTCTTCGGCGTTACGAAGCGCTTGATCCAGTAGTAAAAATCTTGCAGCGAAAAATGATGATTGATTGCTCGTCAGAATGTGAAACACACAGCCGCAAAGTCACGTCATACCCGTCTCAGGTACCGGGCAGATTTTTTCGCCGCGATTTACCGGGTATGCATTGTTTGCAATCTCGCGTGATGCACGATTAATATACGATCCATATACACTTCGTATCGGATATTGCCATGGGCATCGTAAAGATTTCAGAGGACATGCACGAAAATCTGCGCATCTCCAGCAACGCACTCAGCCGCTCGATCAATGCGCAGGCCGAACACTGGATGCGCATCGGCATGCTCGCCGAGCTGTATCCCGACCTTGATCACCACGCCATCTGCCGGTTGCTGATCCGCGCCGAACAATCGGGCGGTCTGGATCTGCAGCAGGTCTGCGCACTGGCCGATGCCGCGCAGAACGCCTCGGTCAAAGAGGCGGCCAAGGCATGAGAAACCCGATCAAGATCAACACCCAGGCCGAAATCGCCCAATCCCGCGAGGCCGGCAGACTGGCCGCCGAGGTGCTGGCGATGCTGGTGCCGCACGTCAAGGCTGGCGTGACGACCGATCAGCTCGACCAGTTGTGCAACGACTACATCGTCAATGTGCAGAAAGCCATTCCGGCCAACGTCGGTTATCACGGCTTTCCGAAAACCGTCTGTGCGTCGGTCAACGAAGTGGTGTGTCATGGCATTCCGTCGAAGCGCGTTCTGAAGGATGGCGACATCGTCAATCTCGACATCGCAGTGATCAAGGATGGCTGGTTCGGCGATACCAGCCGCATGTACGTGGTCGGCGAACCGACGCCCGAGGCGCGACATCTGATCAAGACCACTTACGACGCCATGTGCGCCGGCATCCGCGTCGTGCGGCCGGGCGCTACGCTGGGCGACATTGGCCATGCGATCCAGACGCTGGCGGAAAAAGAAGGGTTCAGCGTGGTGCGCGAGTACTGCGGGCACGGGATCGGCAAGGTTTATCACGATGAACCGCAGGTGCTGCATTACGGTTATCCGGAGCAGGGCTTGAAGCTGAAGGCGGGGATGATTTTCACCATCGAGCCGATGCTCAATGCCGGCAAGCGCCATGTGAAGAGTCTGGCGGATGGCTGGACGGTGGTGACCAAGGATCAATCGTTGTCGGCGCAGTGGGAGCACATGGTGGCGGTGACGGAGGACGGGTTTGAGGTGTTGACGGCTTGGCCTGACGAAATTGAGGGTTTTGCGCCGATCAACTGATACCGAGTCGCCTGCCCGCCCTCACCCCAGCCCTCTCCCTCCGGGAGAGGGC
>NZ_JASCAF010000012.1:0-7444 GCF_029967985.1 Pseudomonas sp. V88_4 | reverse complement strand
GCGCCCCACTTCTACACCTTAGACGAATTCGACTACCGGCATCTGTCGCTTCATCAACACCTTTCCGTTGCGGATCGAATACAGCGGCAGGCCCTGGCTACGGATCACTTCGTAATCGCTGTCCGCCGACAGGATCAACAGGTTCGCCGGTCGGCCCTGTTCCAGACCGTAGCGCTCACCGAGGTGCATGGCCTTGGCGCTGTTGTCGGTGACCAGATCCAGCGCGCTTTGCAGGTTGCGGTAGCCGAGCATGTGGCAGATGTGCAGCCCGGCTTCGAGTACCCGCAGGATGTTGCCGTTGCCCAGCGGATACCACGGGTCGACGATTGAATCCTGACCGAAGCAGACGTTCATGCCCGCTTCAAGCAGTTCGTTGACGCGGGTCACGCCACGGCGTTTCGGGAAGTTGTCGAAGCGCCCTTGCAGGTGAATGCTTTCGGTCGGGCAGGAGACAAAACTGATCCCCGAATGCCCGAGCAGGCGGAACAGTTTGGCGCAGTAGGCGTTGTCGTAGGAGCCCATCGCGGTGGTGTGGCTGGCGGTCACGAGGGAGCCCATGTCGCGGCTGCGGGCCTCTTCGGCCAGCACTTCGAGGAAGCGCGAATGCGGGTCGTCGGTTTCGTCACAGTGCACGTCCACCAGGCAGCCGGTGCGCTCGGCCAGGTCCATCAGGAACTTCACCGAGCTGACACCCTGATCGCGGGTGTATTCGAAATGCGGAATTCCGCCGACCACGTCCGCGCCCATGCGGATTGCTTCTTCCATCAGCTCGCGACCATTACGAAACGACTCGATGCCTTCTTGGGGGAACGCGACGATTTGCAGGTCGATCAGGTGGCGGCTTTCTTCGCGCACTTCGAGCATCGCCTTCAGCGCGGTGAGTTGCGGGTCGGTGACGTCGACGTGGGTGCGCACGTGCTGGATGCCATGGGCGGCGAGGGTCTGAATGGTTTTCTTGGCCCGGGTCTTGGTGTCTTCCTGGGTGATGGTGACCTTGCGCTCGCCCCAGCACTCGATGCCTTCGCACAGCGTGCCGCTCATGTTCCAGCGCGGCTCGCCGGCGGTCAGGGTGGCGTCGAGGTGAATGTGCGGCTCGACGAAGGGCGGCACCACCAGATTGCCGCCGGCATCGAGGTCGTCGGGCCCCAGGGTCGGCGCTTCGGTCTGGCGCGCGATGCTGCGGATCAGGCCGTCTTCGAGGTGCAATTCGTGCAGACCTTCCTGGTTGCGCAGTCGGGCGTTGATGATGTGCATCGGGCGAGTCCTTTTATAGATCTTGTAGAGGGGCGGCCGCGTTGCGGGCGCCGAGCAGGCCGGTCACTGCGATATACGTTAACGCGGCAACGGCGATGCCGACCAGCGGCGCGACCCACGGCGAGCCGAACGCCGCGACGGTTCCGGCCGCGTAAGCCGCGAGCCCCGGCCAGTTGAACGCCGGTAACCGTGCGTCGGCCAGACGCGGATAACGCCCGCGCCAGAGGAAGAAAAAGTCCGCCATGATCACGCCGCCAATTGGTGGGATCACCGTGCCGAGCAGGATCAGATAAGGCACCAGCATGTCGTACATGCCCAGCAACGCGAGCGCCGTGCCAATCACGGCGCCGGCCAGGGTCACGGTCTTGCGGCGCCCGGTGCGCAGCAGGTTGCAGCCGGCGACGGCGAAGTTGTAGATGGTGTTGTCCTGGGTGCTCCAGATGTTCAGTAACAGCATCGCCATCGCCGCCATGGCAAAGCCTTGCAACAGCAGCACTTCGACCACGTCGGGCTGTTGGTAGACGATTGCGCCATAGGCGCCGATCAGCACCATCAGGCCGTTACCGATGAAAAAGCCGATCAGGCTGGCCAGCACCGCGACCCGTGCCGAACGGGAAAAACGCGTCCAGTTGGTGGCCTGGGTCGCGCCGCTGACGAAGGTGCCGAACACCAGTGTGATGGCGGTCGACCAGTCCAGCGAACCCGTCGGTACGACGCTGAGCAAACCGTCGAGGCCGCCGACTTTCACGGTCGCGACCCACATCGACAGCATCAGCAGCAACATCATCGCCGGCACCGCGATGTACGACAGAATCTCCAGCCCGCGATAACCGACATACGCCGTGGCGCAGAACACCAGGCCGAACAGCACCATCAGCCCCAGCACCGTGGCTTCGTTCAAGTCGAAATACTTGCCGAGCACCACCGCCGCCGTCGCGGTGCCCCAGGCGTACCAGCCGATCTGGGTGAAGCCGAGGATCAGGTCGCTGAGCTTGCTGCCGACTTCGCCAAAACAGAAGCGTCCCATCAGCACCGAATTCAGCCCGCTCTTGAAGGCGATGTAACCCAGGCCTGCGGCGTACACACCAAGCAGCAGGTTGCCGA
This sequence comes from Pseudomonas sp. V88_4, assembly GCF_029967985.1. NCBI lineage: Bacteria > Pseudomonadati > Pseudomonadota > Gammaproteobacteria > Pseudomonadales > Pseudomonadaceae > Pseudomonas > Pseudomonas sp. V88_4. The sequence goes on along the minus strand of NZ_JASCAF010000012.1, from coordinate 5,086 downwards.
TGACGATGACGGCGAGCATTTCGCCGAAGTTGAACGCCACGCCGAGCTTGCCGCCAGCAAACATGGTCGCCGTGAAGAAAGTGAACCCCAGCAGCACCATCGCCGTGGAGGCCAGGCCTTTGCGCGCGTGCATCGGCACTTCACTGAGGGGGTAATCATTGCCGGGATCGTTTTGCGTCATGGGGCGTTCCTTGCTGAAAAGGGGAGGACGCGAAGAGGTTGCAGCGGTCGTGCCAAACGCAATGTTGCGGGTATTTATAGACGAGAGCCGGATGATCGGCGCGAAAGCAGTGCATCGGGCGCCGTACCGAACCATGTGGGAGCAGAGCTGTTGCCACGGGGGGACGGGGTTGATCAGAGGAATCGCAGCAGCGCCGCGATGCGGTGCCACACGTAAGACGAGAAGGGCGTGCCGTGCACGAACACCAGCGGCGGGCCGTCGCCGCGCACCCCGTGGCGAATCTGTCGCCCGTTGAAATCAAAGACCTGATCCAGCAGCCAGTCCGTCATGAGCCTGTCCTCTTGGCGGGTTCGAGCCAAAAAGCATAGGCGTAAAAAAACCACCGGTCTCGGTGGTTTTTTGTGTCGCGGGAATTACTCGCCGCGATAGATGCAACCGCTGGTGCAGGTCTCGTGGATGCGGATCGCACTGAGTTCCGGCAGCAGGGGCTTCAATTCATTCCAGATGAATTTGGCCAGCACTTCGCTGGTCGGGTTCTCGAGGCCCGGAATGTCGTTCAAGTAGTTGTGGTCCAGACGCTCGTACAGCGGCTTGAAAATCGCCTTGATCTCGGAGAAATCACGGATCCAGCCAGTGTGCGGATCGAGGTCGCCGCTCAGGTGAATCGCCACTTTGAACGAGTGACCGTGCAGGCGTCCGCACTTGTGGCCGTCCGGTACGTGGGGCAGGCGGTGGGCGGATTCGAAAGTGAACTCTTTGAAAATTTCCACAGTGATTTCAGCTCTGTTCAGATGGCGTTCGCCGTAGCGAATTCGGGCAGGCGGCGAGTTTATCAGCTTGTTCCCGGCTGTGCTGACTAAAGGGTCAGCAAGCGCTCGGCGAGGCGACCATTGGCAGCCAGTTCAAGGAATTCGTCGCCCAGCCGGCGGCTCTCGTCCATCGCCGCGCGCCAGTATTTCTGCCGGTTTGGCGCATCGCCCATGAAGCGCTTGAAGTCGTTACGGTCGGGGAGTTTGCCGTAGGGCAGGCGCGCCAGGTATTCCTTGGACGGCGCGAGCAACAGCACGTCCTGCAAACGCTCGACCGAAGCTTTGCGCCACGGCAGGGTCTTGTCGAACCAGCCCGGAATCACCCGGTCAGTGAAGTGCGGATAGAGCACGATGCCGTCGCCGCTGTAGGGCAGGTCGAGGTGATAGTCCAGCAGGCCGCCGTCGCGGAACGTGCCGGCACCGGCGCCCGGCAGGTCGCGCACGCCTTCCATGACCATCGGGATCGAGCCGGACGCCAGCAGCGCCTGACGCAGGTTGCCGGCATCGAGGGCGACGAAGCGCGACGGGAAGTCGTTCAGCGCATGTACCGGCGGTGCCAGGCGCGGGTCGTGGATGATCAGCCGTTCGAAGTGCCGCGACAGCCGCGCGCGGCCCCGCAGGTTGTCGGCGATCACCGAGCCCAGTGCCAGCCCGAGTCGGCCGCGATGGTCGTCCGCCAGCCCGCCGTGGCTTTTGACCACCATGATGTTCAAGCGGTAATGGGCGTTGGTCAAAAGGCTGGCATCGCGTCCGTCGAGCAGGTCGTCGAGCATGCGTTGCGAGCTGCGGCTGACCTCGGCAATGGTCACGCCTTTGTTGAAGTTCTGCTCGGTGTACAGATGACCGAGGCGGCGAATGCCTTCGGCGGCGTCCGGCAAACAGGCGCTGGCGAAGCGCCAGGAACCCACCGACGCACCGATCAGCGAGCGCTCGCGCGGCGCCGCCGGCAGCCACTCGCCGAACAGCGCCAGATCCAGCCCCTGAATCCCCAGCGCCTTCGGCCCACCGGCAGCACCGGGCAGGGTGCCGACGTCGGCGGCGTTCAGGCCGTGGGCACGGATGCGCGCCATGGCCCGAGGGCCGGCCTTGAGGGTGAGGGCGGGAAACTTGATGTGGATGGCGGTCATACCGGTCTCGATCGTTAGCAAGCGAAAGATTATAAGCACATGTTGCCGGGCTCAGTAGGGGCAGGCCCAATGATGGCCATTCAGTTTCAGTTAAGTTCGCACCGTTAAGGTGCCGACCGTAGCAACACATAAAAATACGGAGACACCATGAAACCCCTGACTGCCCTGACCCTCGCCTCGATCATCGGCCTTGTCGCCAGCACCGTTCACGCCCGCGATCTGGGCCCGGATGAAGCCCTGCGTCTGCGCGACGCTGGTACTATCGTCTCCTTCGAGAAGCTCAACGCCACCGCGCTGGCCAAACACCCGGGTTCGACGATCACCGACACCGAGCTGGAAGAGCAGTACGGCAAGTACATCTACCAGATCGAACTGCGTGATCCGCAGGGCCTGGAATGGGATCTGGAACTGGACGCGGTGAGCGGGCAAGTGCTCAAGGATCATCAGGATACGTAATGAAGGTTAATGTTCGCGCCACCCGCCGTACGGCATTGGCGCTGGTGATGTTTTGCTCGACGGCCATGGCCCGCGACCTGGGTCCCGACGAAGCCCTCCATCTGCGCAAGCAGGGTGTGATCCTGCCTCTGGAGCAGGTGTTGCAGCAGGCGATGGACCGTTATCCCGGCGCGAAACTGCTGGAAGTCGAGCTGGAAGAAAAACACGACGTCTACATTTATGAAGTCGAGTTGCTGACCGTCGAAGGCGTGGCCCGTGAGCTGCATCTGAAGGCCGACACCGGCGAACTCGTGAAAGACAAGGAAGATTGACCGATGCGCTTGCTTCTGGTGGAAGACCACGTACCGCTGGCCGATGAATTGCTTGCCGGCCTGCAACGTCAGGGCTACGCGGTGGACTGGCTGGCGGACGGGCGCGATGCGGTCTATCAGGGCAGCAGCGAGCCCTATGACCTGATCGTCCTCGACCTGGGTTTGCCCGGCGTGCCAGGGCTTGAGGTGCTGGCGCAGTGGCGTGCCGGCGGTCTGACGATTCCGGTGCTGATTCTCACCGCCCGCGATTCCTGGGCCGAGCGTATCGAAGGCCTCAAGGCCGGCGCCGACGATTACCTGACCAAACCCTTCCACCCGGAAGAACTGTATTTGCGCATCCAGTCGCTGCTGCGCCGCTCCAAGGGCCAGGCCAATCAGCCGACGCTCAAGGCCGCCGGGCTGCACCTGGACGAGGGCCGTCAGTGCGTCGTGCGCGATGGTGCCGACATCCAACTGACCGCCGCCGAATTCCGTCTGCTGCGCTACTTCATGCTGCACCCGGAACAGATCCTCTCCAAAAGCCACCTCGCCGAACACCTCTACGACGGTGAGACCGAGCGCGATTCCAATGTGCTGGAAGTCCACGTCAATCACCTGCGGCGCAAGCTCGGCAAGAGCGTGATCGAAACCCGTCGTGGTCAGGGTTATCTGTTTGGCGGACAGGCTTCGTGAGATCGATCCAGCGCCGCTTGAGTCTGGGGTTGATCAGCGTGCTGGTGGTCGTCGGCGTACTGCTGGCGCAAACCAGTCTGTGGTTGTTCGAGGTGGGATTGCAGCGCTATCTCGAAGCCGGCTTGCGTAACGACAGCGAGAGCCTGCTGGTGGCGCTGGTTCGCGGGCCGCAGGGTTTGCAGCTGGATGAGCGGCACTTGTCACCGGCCTATCAGCGACCGTTTTCCGGGCATTACTTCCGCATCGATTTTGCCGACAGCCATTGGCGCTCCCGTTCGTTGTGGGATCAGGATCTGCCGTTGCTCGAGCGCTCCGGTCTGCACAGCAACCTGCAACTGGGGCCGGACGGCCAGCAATTGCTGGTGCTGCGTTCGGACTACCGACGGCTCGGCCAGTCGATTTCCATCAGCGTGGCCCAGGATTACACGCCGGTGCGCGAGAGCTTCCAGCGCATGCGCCAGATCGGTCTCGGCCTCGGGCTGGCCGGGTTGCTGTTGATTCTGTTGTTGCAACGCCTGACCGTGCGCCGCGCCTTGCGGCCGCTGGAAAAGGCCCGCGAGCAAATCGCCCAGTTGCAGCAGGGCCAGCGTTCACAACTCGATGAACAAGTGCCGGCGGAACTGGAGCCGCTGGTGGCGCAGATCAACCATTTGCTGGCGCACACCGAAGACAGCCTCAAGCGTTCGCGCAATGCGCTGGGCAATCTCGGGCATGCGCTGAAAACCCCGTTGGCGGTGCTGCTCAGTCTGGCGTCGAGTGAACGGCTCGACGCGCACCCGGAGCTGCGCAAGATCCTCAAGGAACAACTGGAGCAGGTTCAGCAACGGCTGAACCGTGAGCTCAATCGTGCGCGCCTGTCCGGCGATGCGTTGCCGGGAGCGCTGTTCGATTGCGACGCAGAACTGCCGGGGCTGCTGTCGACGTTGAACATGATCCATGGCGAGCATCTGGAGTTGAGTTACGTGGCACCGCCGGGCCTGCAATTGCCTTGGGATCGTGAGGACTTGCTGGAGCTGCTCGGCAACCTGCTGGACAACGCCTGCAAATGGGCCGATGCCGAGGTGCGGCTGAGTGTGGTCGAAACGGCGGAAGGTTTTGTGCTGAGCGTGGAAGATGACGGGCCGGGGATTCCCGAGGCGCAGCGGGCCCAGGTGTTCAGCCGGGGGACGCGGCTGGATGAGCAGACCCATGGGCACGGGTTGGGGCTGGGGATTGTGCGGGATATTGTCGAGACGTGGGGCGGGGTTTTGGTGTTGGGCGAAAGCGAGTGGGGTGGGTTGAAGGTGGAGATTCAACTACCTCGGCGGTGAGCCCGTAGAAGCCCTCACCCTAACCCTCTCCCAGAGGGAGAGGGAACTGACCGAGGTGGATGTGCGGGATACATCGACCTGAAAGCCTTCAGTCGAACTCAGGTTTGAACGGCATGAAGATCTGCTCCCTTTCCCCCTCGCCCCCTTGGGGGAGAGGGCTGGGCGGGGTAAAGACCGGGTACATCCTTTACGTTTGAGACCGGGGACATGGTTTACAGGT
>NZ_JASCAF010000011.1:0-8647 GCF_029967985.1 Pseudomonas sp. V88_4 | reverse complement strand
ATCGTCCGCATCCCCTACGATCCGCTGATCACCCCGGAAAACGCCATTGAAATCCGCTGGAGCATTACCCTTGCGGACGGCACCGTTTTCGAGCCTGAGCTGGCCTGGATCTTTCCGACCCAGCAGGAGGCCGATGACCCTGAGGGTTTCATCGTCATCATTTCAGGCCCCGAGTACCTGAAACCCGGCGAAGGCGGCACCCTGGTGGTGTCGTACGACGTGCTCAGCGAAGGCGAGAACGGCGAAATCGTTCGCCGGCCTTCTGCGCCAGCCTCGCCGTTGAACATCGGTGAGCCGAAGCTTGAGCTGGTCAAGCCAATACTCCTGGGCGAAAAGGACGGCGCACTGGAACCCAAGGATTTGCCCAACGGCATCAGCGAAGTCACCTGCCCCAACCCGGTCAACAATCCCACCAAAGCCAAAGATGTGGTGCACTGGCAATTGCATGATGACCAAGGTGCGTTGCTGTTTACGGACAGCAAATCCCTCAACTCACTGAGCGCCGGCAAACCCGTGAAATTTCCGCTCAATGCGGCGTTTGTGCAGCAGTATTTTGAGGCCCGTCGCGGTGAACAGTTGAGTGTCCGCTATCACATCGTTCGGTTTGAATCGGGCAAGACCAGTTATTCGAATCCAAAAGTATTTACGATCGGAACCTCACAGCAACAGCGACTGGACCCGGCCGAGTTCAAGGAAGCAAAAGGTGATCAATTGAATCCTGATCACGTAACGGCTGGTGCAACAATCATCATCAACGCCTCCGCTCGACTGAAGGCAGACGACGAAGTCATCGTTACCGTGGCGGGAAAATCTCCTACCACCCTTCCTGCGTACCCGGTCAAGCCCACAGAGGCGGACAAAGAGCTGTCGTCGATCAAAGTGCCTCACAGCGTGATCCTTGCTGAAGATGGCAACACTATCGAGCTGACTTATACCGTCAAACGCAAGGCAGGTGGTACCGATGACCCTTCAGTCCCGGCGGTATACGACGTAAGCAATGTGATCGGAGCGGGCAAACTGAAGGTCATGGGTGCCCGCCACAACCGCAGCGTTTATTGGGCTTCGCGAGCCAGCCGCTGGCTGATGGCATTTGATGCCACGACCGGCAAACCGATCCTGGCCGAGTGGAAATACGCCAATAGCAGCACCTGGACCAAGGGCCAGAACTGGCTCGATACCTCCCCACAGGAACCTCTTCAGGTACGTACTCTCGACGACCACTTCACGATTAGTGAAGCGAACATCTACGGCAATGGCAGCGAAAGCACCAGCACCGGCCAGGCAGCGTTCGTCGCGCTTCGAGACAAGAACAATATGGCGGGTTGGGGTTTGCCTGCCAATGGCAGTGCCATCCCGCCCACTATCATCACCATGAACGACATTGTGGAAGTGAGCTGCACGCGCAGTACCTATGCAGCCCGACGCAGCAACAACACCACCATCGCCTGGAGCAACACCGCAGGTGAGGGCAGTGACATGAGTACAGTCAATCCAACGGGCTTCACCCGGGTCGTCGGCAATACCACTGCTTTCGCGGGGATCAAAGATGATGGAACCGTCCATGCCTGGGGCATAGCAGGTAACGGAGGAACGACAAGTGCCGAGGTCAAGGCCATTACTAATGCTGTCGAGGTAACCCCTGCCGGATATGCCTTTGCAGTACGACTGGCTACAGGCCACGTCAAGGCCTGGGGCGTGGCCGCCCATGGCGGAACCGTGACTCCACCGATAGATACGCTCGACGATATCGACGAGCTCCTCGGCAGTTTATTTGCCTTCGCGGCGCGAAGAACAAACGGCACGGTAGTCGCCTGGGGCCACGCAACCTATGGTGGCGCGGTACCGGCCGCCATTGCCGGCCTGACCAATATCACGCAACTTGCCTGTGCCAATAACTATTCATTCTGTGCCCTGCTCGACACCAAACAGGTCGTCGCCTGGGGCCCTGCTGCGCATGGGGGGACAGTTCCCACGCTGATAGCCTCCCTGACGGATATCTTTTCAGTCGTCGGAACCTGGGCCGCCTTCGCAGCGCTGCGAGAAAACGGTCATGTGGTTGCATGGCCCGAAACCGATGCTGCCGGCATCGTGCCCGCCGCCATCGCGGCCCGGGATGATGTTGTTCAGATCGCGGGCACATCCGACGCATTTGCCGTGCTGTACAAGGATGGAACGGTGGCGGCATGGGGTAATGCAACGGTGGGCGGGAATACAGCTCCGGTCGCGGCGCAATTGACCGACGTCGTAGCGATCTACGCCAATACCCATGGTTTCACAGCGCTAACCGCCGACGGTCGAGTCGTGACCTGGGGGCAAGCCGCAGGAGGTGGAGACAGCAGTACCGTACAGCCTCCACTCAACGGTACGGTGTCCTATCTCGCAACCCCGGCTTCACGCGGACAAGCACTCATGGCCAGCCGTTTGAGCCAGTCAAAAACGTCGGTCTGAACCCCGGATGCACTTGTTGAAGAGTGTTGAAGTTTATATCCGCAAAGCCACGCCACCTTGCGCCTTTGCCTACGCATCCGCCAGAATCCGCCGGCTTGTGCGCCTTGGGGGCGGGTTCTATTGTTTGGCGGTCGCTGAAAAACAGCGATCGGGTTTAGCAGCCCGGTTAACTTCAAGGCACGTTGGTGTCGCCAGTGTTTGTTATGGCGGCTGACGTGGGGCACTTCGGTGCGCCGGGATCCTTGAGCCTGGTCTGCTAACCCGCGTTCAGCCGCCACCCTCTTCGTTTAGCAGCGATGGATGACGGCTCCATATCTCAAGGAGCTTCACAATGATCAAACCAACGCCAAACCCGCCCGAAACCGACACAACCTCGCCCTACGAAACACTCGACTCCAAGAAATTCCACGAAGCCGCCGAGCGCGCGCTCGATCACTACCTCAATCCCCTTCTCCCCCGAAAACCGCTGCTCAAACCCGGCACCCGCTACCTGATCGCGCCCGGTATCGACAGCGAAGAGTTGCTGGCCGACGCCTGCGAAACCCTGACTTCGGCCAAGGTCATGGCCAATGACTTCGCCGGGCTGGTGGATGGCTCGCATCGGCATGTGTTGTTGGGGATTGCGCAGTTGATCATGCTGGGTGAGCTGGCGGTGAATCGGGTGCTGGATAACCTGGAGTTGAAAACCGAGACGGCGGTGTAAAGAAGGTAAATGCACCGTCCCGAATAATGCGTGGCAGACATGACGCCTTCGCGGGCAAGCCTGCTCCCACAGGTACGGCGGCGTAATCCAAATGTGTGTTCGATGCAGGGCAACACATCACTTGCGCATGAAAAACCCGCCGTCCCGTTTGATCGGGACGGCGGGTTTTGTCGTTTCAGCGTTCAGATCAGACCGTGTCCACCTTCAACGAATGATCATTGAGCATGCCGTTGATGATCGTCGCCGTGTCATGCCCGCTGGCGATCAAACCGCCCGCCCCCGGCGTCACGCCGTAGTGGCTGGCGAGGTTGACACCGGCCAGGTCGATGGTCTGATTCGGCGTGGCGCCGGCCATGGCGCTGACGTCGATGCTGGTCATGACCGAGGCGCCGCTGCCGGTGACGGTGAAGTGCAGGTAGTCATCCAGTGACGCCGAGGTGCCGTTTTCACCTTGCAGCAGTTGCGACAGGTCGAGCTTGTCGGTGCCGGGGGTGAAGTCGGTGACGAGGTCGTGACCGCTGTTGCCCTTGAGCCACTGGAAGGTGTCGGCGCCCGGCCCGCCGGTCAGGGTGTTGTTGCCCATCCCGCCGATCAGCAGGTCATCGCCCCCGCCGCCGTTGAGGATGTCGTTGCCCAGACCGCCGTTGATCACGTTGTTATTGTTGTCGCCGGTGAGGCTGTCGTTGAAGTTCGAGCCGACGAGATTTTCGATACCGGTCAGGGTATCGGTGCCGGCACCGACGGTGTTTTGCGCACCGAGCAGGCCGAGGTTGACCGTCACCCCGGCAGTCGCGTGGGCATAGCTGGCGGTGTCGATGCCGCTGCCACCGTCGAGCAGGTCGTTGCCCGGGCCGCTGTAGAGCAAGTCGTTGCCGGCGCCGCCGTGCAGTTCATTGTTGCCGGAGCCTGCGGTGAGCACATCGTTGCCGTCGCCGGCGTTGATGATGTTGTCGCCAGTGCCGGCCACCAGCACGTCATCGCCCGAGGTACCGGTGAGGGTGTGGCCGTCCTGATAGCTGATGGTCACGTTCGCCGTGTCGCTGCCGCCGTGGTTGTCGTTGGCGGTGTAGGTGCCGTGGTAGTCCGGGGTGATGTCGTGGGCCCCGGCGTAGTTGAGGGTCATGGTCAGCTGGTAGTTCTCCGCCGCGTTGGCGTTGCTGCCCGTGGTGTTGGTGATGTTGGTGATGTGGATCTGGTAGACGCCGTCGGACGTCGCGGTCAGGGTCTGGCCGTCCGCGAGGGCGATCCAGGCGCCGCCGTTGATCGAGTACTCCATGGTGATGTGACCGGCCGCCAGGTTGTGGTCCAGGTTGAGGGTTTCGCCCTGGCGCAGGTTGACGGTGATGCGGTCTTCATCGTTGGCGTTGGTGTTGGTGACCGCGCCGAGGTAGCCGCTGACCACCAGCACGGCGGTCATGGTCGCGGCATTGGCGCTGAACGAATTACGCACGTTGGCCAGGTTCTGGTTGGCGGCGGTGTTGGCGTTGGTGCCGGTGAAGCTGATCGCGCCGCTGCCGGTGAAGTCTGCCGACTTGGAGATCCAGCCGGTGTTGAACGAGGTCGGCGTGGCGTTGAGGGTGTCGCCGTTCGGGTCGGTGTCGTTGGCCAGCAACAGCTCGCCCGGCACCACGATGTTGCCCGACAACACGTTGGTGATGATGTGGTCGTCCATCGCCACTGGAGGCGCGTTGGGGATCACTTTCACGGTCAGGGTCGAGCTGGCGAGGTCGCCGTCGTTGTCGCTGAGGGTGAAGCCGATGTTCTCGGTGATCACCACGGCGGTGGTTTTCTGCGAGGTGTAGCTGTAGTCACCGGTGTCGAGGTTGACCACCAGGGTGCCGCTGTTGTTGGTGGCGATGCTCAGGGTGTTGTTCACCGTGTTAAACGTGCCGTGGTTGGCGCCGCCGCTGGCGGTGAGCGATCCCTGGCCACCGTTGGCTTTCGGGTCATAGGTGTAGGTGGTGCCGTCGACCACGATGGACTTGATGAAGCCGCCATCGGCGCCGAACGTACCGCCCTCGCCCAGCAGCGAACCGGTGACCGGCGCACCCTCAACAGTGCCGGAGAGCACCGAATTGAGTTGATTGAGGTCGGTGACCACCACCGCGTTGGTGTTGGTGTGGGTGATGCCGTCGTACGCCAGCGGATCGAGATTGGCGTTGCTCACGCCGCTGCCCAGGCCGATCGCGTAATTCTTGATGTTGTTGGCGTCGAGGAACGCCTTGAGCGTCGCTTCGTCGGCGGTGCCGATGTCACCCTCGTTGGGTTTGCCGTCGGAGAAGAAGTAGCCGACGTTCTGTGCCCCGGTGAGTTTGCCCGAGGTGTTGAACGCGTTGTACATGGTTGCCACGGCAGCGTCGTAGTTGGTGCCGCCGCCCGCGCTGAGGCCGGCCAGAAGGGTCTTGGCCGTCGCGACATCGACCCACACCGAAGTGCGGTCGGTGGCGTTGCTGCTGAAGGTGACGAGCTGCACTTTCACATCGCCCAGATCGTCGTACTTGTCGAGCAACGCGCTGATCGCCTGCTTCGCCAGGTCCAGCCGCGACAGGCCCGGTACGCCGGAGGCGTCGGCCATGCTGCCGGAGATGTCGAGGACGATGAGGATGTTGGAGTCGATCTCCACCGCCGCCACCGAACGATCCGAGGCTACCGCTTTGGGCACATCGTCGACGATGTTGACCACGATGGTGCTGGTGGTGCTGTTGCCCAGTGCATCGGTGGCTTTGTAGGTGAAACTTTCGCTCAGGGTGTTCGGCCCGTCGTTGGCGTTCGGCGTGGTTTTCGGCGCCGAGGTCAGGGTGTAGGTGTAGGTGCCGTCGGCGTTGAGCTGGATCTGCCCGTAAGTGCCGGTGGCGCTGCCGACCAGGGTGTAGGTGATCGCCCCGCTGCCGCCGCTGACCGAACCGACCAGCGTGCCGTTGGCAGTTTCGCCAGTGTTGCCCGGGTCGCTGCCGGTGACCGTGCCGGGGGCCAGGTCTTGTCCGTCCTGGGTCAGGTCGAGGGCTTTTTCGTAGACGGTGACGTCCTGATCGGTCGAGGCCACGAGTTTGCTGTCGGCGACGTTGACGGTGATGGTGGTGGTGCTTTCGTCGCCGTCACTGTCACGGATGGTGTAGGTGAAGGTGTCGGTAGCGCCCGGCGGGCTCACCGAGTTCGGATTGCTGTGATAGACCGCGTTGCCGGCCGCATCGAGGGTCAGGTAGCCGTAGTTGCCGTTGATGTTGCTGTTGAGGCCGCCGATGGCCGAGGTCGCGGTATTGCTGCCGGCGCGCACGCCGACCACGATCGCCGCGCCATCCGCGCCACTGATGTCATTGCCCAGCACGCTGATGTTGACCGTACCGCCCTCCGCCACCGAGCCGGTGTCGGGTTTGGCGGTCGGCAGGTCATCGATGATGTTGACGTTGATCTGCCCGGTGGCAGTGCTGCCATCGGTGTCCGTCGCCACCACGTTGAAGTTCTCGGTGATGCTGTTGGCGCCGTTGGCGGTCGGATGGGTTTCGTTATCGACCAGGGTGTAGCTGTAACTGACCACGCCGGTAGTCGGGTTGTAACCGGTGATGGTCAGCGTGCTGCCCAGCGGGGTAACGGTCGATTGCGGGAAGCCGGCTGCCACGCCGTTGGTCATCACGGCGATACCGCCCACGGTCAAGGTTTGCAGGCCGTCGAGCGCGGTGACGGTGAAGGTGCCGCTCTGGGTCAGTGCCGGGGTATCGGGGCTGGTGCCGTCGCTGAGGTTTTTCTCATAGACAGTCAGCTCGCCGCCATACACGTCGAGGCCGTTGAGGACCACGGGATCGTCGTTGTTGTGGATGTTCAGCACCAGGTTGGCGGTGCTGGTGTCGCCGTCGGCATCGGTCAGGGTGTAGGTGAAGGTCTCGGTGCCGTTGCCACCGCCGTGCAGGTTTTTGAAATCCGTATCGTTGGTGTTCAGCGTGTAGGTGTACGTGCCGTTGGCGTTCAGCACCAGAGTCCCGTAAGTCCCGGTGAAAGTGCCGGGGGTGATCGGGCCGGCATTCGGGCCGGTTGCCACCACGTCGGCGCCTTGCACGTCGTTGGTCAACACGTTGCCGTTGAGGGTCAACTGGGTTTCCGACGCGGTGCCGGCGTTGCTGTCGTTGATCGCCTTCGGCACGTCATCGACGATGCTGACCACGAGGGTGCTGGTGACGACGTTGCCCAGCGAATCGGTGGCCTGGTAGGTGAAGGTTTCGGTCAGGGTGTTGGCGCCGTCATCGGCGTGCGGGGTGGTGCTGGCCGGTGAGGTCAGGGTGTAGGTGTACGTACCGTCGGGGTTGAGCACGATCTGCCCGTAGTTGCCGGTGGCGCTGCCGACCAGCGCGTAGCTGATCGCACCGACCGCGCCGGTGACCGAACCGACCAGCGTGCCGGACGCGGTTTCCCCGGTGCTGGTCGGGTCGCTGCCGGTGACCGTGCCAGCGGCCAGGTCCTGGCCGTCCTTGTTCAGGTCGAGGGCTTTTTCGTACACGGTGACGTCGGTGTCGCTGACGGCTTTGAGGCAGCTGTTGTAGACGTCGATGGTGATAGTGGTGGTGCTTTCATCGCCGTCGGAATCGCGCACGGTGTACACGAACACGTCCACCGCACCCGGGCCGCTCACGGCATTCGGGTTGCTGTGGTAGACCGCATTGCCGTTGGCGTCGAGGGTCAGGTAGCCGTAGGTGCCGTTGATATTGCTGTTGAGGCCGCCGATGGCCGAGGTCGAGGTATCGGAGCCGGCGCGCACGCCCACTACCGCGCCACTGGCTGCCGGGCCGTCGGCGCCGCCGATGTCGTTGTCCAGCACGTTGCCGCTGACGGTGCCGCCCTCCTGCACCGACGTTGCGTCGGGTTTGGCGGTCGGCAGGTCGTCGATGATGTTGACGTTGATTTGCCCGGTGGCGGTGCTGCCATCGGTATCGGTCGCCACCACGTTGAAGTTCTCGGTGAGGCTGTTGGCACCGTTGGCGTTCGGGTGGGTTTCGTTATCGACCAGGGTGTAGCTGTAGCTGACCACGCCCGTGGCCGGGTCGTATCCGGTGATGGTCAGCGTGCTGCCCAGCGGGGTGACCGCCGATTGCGGGAAGCCGGCTGCCACACCGTTGGTGATCACGGCAATTCCGCCCACGGTCAGGGTTTGCAGACCGTCGAGGGCGGTCACCGTGAAGGTGCCGCTCTGGGTCAGCGCCGGGGTGTTGGGGCTGGTGCCGTCGCTGAGGTTTTTTTCGTAGACGGTCAGCTCCCCACCGTTGACGTCGAGGCCGTTGAGGTACACCTGATCGTCGTTGTTGTGGATGTTCAGGACCAGGTTCGCGGTGCTGGTGTCGCCGTCGGCATCGGTGATGGTGTAAGTGAAGGTTTCAGTGCCGTTGCCGCCGCCGTGCAGGTTTTTGAAGTCCGCATCGTTGGTATTGAGCGTGTAGGTGTAAGTGCCGTTGGCGTTCAGCACCAATGTCCCGTAAGTCCCGGTGAAAGTGCCGGCGGTAATCGGGCCGG
>NZ_JASCAF010000010.1:0-30709 GCF_029967985.1 Pseudomonas sp. V88_4 | reverse complement strand
ATCTGCCCCCTTTTTTGGTCCCCTTTTTACTTTTGATGATGGCCAAACCCATGAGAGGCGATCGTCAGTTGTCGTGAAAAGTCAGTCGCAGACGATCACCTGAGCTACTTCGGATAAAGCGGCGGCAACCCACTATCCCCAACCGGATCCTGCACCCGCTCCGCCGTCGGAATCGTCCGGATCGCCCGCCACAGATCCTCACCCTGCCAATGCTGCCCCGTCTCGCTGTACAGCGCTCCGTTCAAACCATCGAGCGCATCCGACAGCGGCACAAACCGCGCCGCCATGTCCGCCAGTGTTTCCGGTTGCTGGCGGGCCCAGGCGTCGAGGGCCTGGCGGGTGGCGTGGGGGTCGTTGGCCTGGCTGGCGCGTTTGATGTCGTCGAGCAGGGTGCGGGGGCTCGGGCCGGTTTGCGCGGCGCGCAGGATCGCCGGTTGCCAACGGGCACGCCACCAGAGGCCGAAGCCGAGCAGGGTGGTGCAGGCGAGAACGAACGTGCTGAGTTTCCACCACCACAAGGCTTCGCTGTCAGCCGCGCTGAGCGGTTGCGCGTTGCCCGCCGGGGTGTCGACTTGCAGGCTTGGGTTGTTCGCCACTTGCAGGGTGCGCGCCGGCAGGCTGGTGTGTTCCAGGTGATCTTCGAAGGTGTTCCACCAGACCACGTCCACCGTTGGCAGCTCGATCGAGCCACTGCGGCTCGGCACCAGCGCTTCACGTTCTTCACGACTGCCGATCAGGCCGCGGTCGCTGCTCTGGTTGTTCAGCACCGGTTGATCCGGATAGCGGCGCAGGCCGTTGGCTTCGGTGGCGGGCAGGGCGGGCAGTTGCGAGCTGGCCAGGCCTTCGACCTTGAGGGTCAGGCTGCGGGTCAGTGAGTCGCCGACCTGAGTGTGTTCCGGCTCCGGGTTCCAGCTTTCGCTCAGGCTCAGGCTGCGGGCCGGCAGCCACGGCGCATCGCTGGGGTAGGTCATCGGTTTGGGTTTGACCGTCAGCGAAGTTGCGGCGGAGCTGATGTGCATCAGCTTGCCCGGCTTCGGCCCCTGCGCCGTGGCGTCCTGCGAGGGCTGGGTATCGACCAGTGTGGCGCTGAACGTCTGCGGGGCGATGCTCAGCAAACCGCTGTGCTGCGGATAGATCGCATAGCGCATCTCGATCACGCCATGGCGCACACCGTTGATGTCTTTTTCGTAGGTGCGCATGTCGCCCAGTTGCTCGATGCGCGCGTCGGCGATCTGCAACGGCGTCAGGCTGCTGTCGTCGTACAGCGACACTGAATGGTAGATGCGCAACGTCAGGATGGCCTGGGCCTGCACGTAAACGCTGGTTTGGTCGAGGCTGGCTTCGATGAACACTGGTTCGCGGGCATTGTTTTCTTCGCGGGTGTCGCTCTCGATCACTTGCACGGTGATCGGCTGGCTCTCGACGTCGCCCAGTTTCAGCGGCGGGATTTCAACGCTGCCGTTCTGCTTGGGCAGCAGGGTGATGATCCAGCGCGTGGTGGCGCGGTTGTCTTCGTTGAGGGTGTTCAACTGGTTGACCTGCCGCGTGCCGCGCACTTCGAACAGCGGCTCCAGCGGGGTCAGGTCCGGTTTGCCGAACTGCGTGACATCGTTGGATTCGAGAGTGAGTTCGACCGTCTCGCCGGAGTTCAGGCGACTGCGATCCACGCTGGCCGTCAGCTCGGCCGCCTGGGCGGTGGCCGTGCAGATCAGCAGGGGCAGCAAGAGAGCGGTGAAACGGGTCATCGAATGTTTTCCTGATCCTGATGTTGTTGCTGTTCGTACCAGAATTTGCGTCGCAGCAGTTCGCCCGGGTCATCCGGGATCTTGCCCAGCCATTGTTCCAGCGCCTGCTGTTGCTCGCCTTCGAGGTTGTCCTCATTGGGGCGCAGCAGCGGCGGGTTGTTCTGTTCCTTGCCCGGTTCGCTGTCCGGCAGCTCGTTGGCACCCGGCAGCGGCGGGGTGGTCGGCGGCGGTTCGCTGGCGGACTCACCGGTTTGCGGCTCGCTCTGGGTTTCGCTTTTGACCGCTGGCGGCGGAGCGGTCGCTGGCGGTGGTTCATCGCCCGGTAGGTTTTGCTGCGCCGGTTTGTCTTGCGGTTCGGCCGGCGGCGGGGCGTTTTTCTGTTTGAGCAGGTTTTCCACCAGCGCCTTGTTGGTCAGCGCCGGGCGCAGATCCGGTTGGCGTTCCAGGGCCTGTTCATAGGCGTCCAGCGCCGCTTCCAGCTCGCCGCTTCTGGCCAGGGCGTTGCCACGATTGTAGTGTGCGCGGGCGTCATTGCCCTCGGCGAAACGCTGAGCGGCGCCACTGTAGTCGCCGGCCTCGTACAACGCCACCCCTTGCCATTGCGGATCTTCGAAATGCTTCGCTGCCTCGGCCGGGCGCTTCTGTTTGAGCAGATGCAGGCCTTGTTGATCGGGACGCAGCCACAAGTCTTCGAAGTCGAAGGCATAGCTCGGTTGCGGCAATGCCAGCAGCAACGGCAGGCAGAACAGCCAGCCACGCCGCCCGGCGCACGCGGCGAGCAACAACAGCGGCAACAGCAGCCAGTAACCCTGATCGGCCCAGGTGTCGAGTCGAACGGTCTGGCCATCGCTGCGCAGGCTGCGCGGGCCGTCGAGCAGGCCGAGGTCGCCCAGATCGGATTCATCCACCCGTGCGCTACGGTACTCGCCGCCGACCGCGTTGAGAAATGCGCCGAGGCCCGGGCTGTCGAGTTGCGGCACCCGGATCGCGCCATGGGCATCCTTGAGGAAGCTGCCGTCTTCCTGAGCAATCGGCGCGCCCTCGGCGGTGCCGACACCGAGCATCAACAATTGCGCCGATTGGCCACTGAGTGCATGGCGAATGCCCTGGCGTTCTTCTTCCGACAGCGAAGAACCAATCAGCAGAATCCGCCCCTGACCCAACGCACCCTGCTTGAGCAACGCCAACGCCTTGCTCACCGCCAGATCGGCGCGGTGGCCGCTTTCCGGCATCAGCGAAGGCTTGAGCGCGTCGAGCAGATTGCGACTGGTCGCCAGGTCATCCGACAGCGGCACCAGCGTATGGGCGCTGCCGGCGTAAACGACGATGGCGGTCTGCGCGTCGCTGCGCACTTTCAGCAGGTCGAACAGCTTGCGCCGGGCCTGTTCCAGTCGCGTTGGTGGCGAATCGGTGGCGAGCATTTCCGGGGTCAGTTCCAGCACCACCACCAACGGGTCGGCGGGTTTCTGGCTGGTCTGTTCGACCCGTTCCCAGCTCGGCCCAAGCAGCGCCAGAATCGTCAGCAGCCAGGCCACGCTCAGGGCGACCCAAGGCAACTTGCTGTCACGACCGCTGCCGCCACTGAGCAACGTGGCATGGAAGGCCGGCGGCAGGATCATCTGCCAGCGACCCGCGCGTTTCTGTCGGTGCCAGAGCTGCCAGATCAGCCAGCCGAGCAACGGCAGCAGCAACAGCCACCAGGGACGGAACCAGTGCGGCCAGAGGGCGATCATCGGCGCCTCCGCAGACGCAGGCGCTTGAGGCGCTCGCGCCAGTCAGGCAGGGGGCTTTGCAGATACAGCTCCTTGGTGAACAGCCGTTGCAGCGGGTTGTCCGGCCACAACACACGGGCCACCAGCAACATGCTCAGCAGCAGGGCGAATGCCAGCGGCCACTGATACAACGCCTGCGCCGGACGGGCCTGGGTCGGTTGCTGGGTCACCGGTTCGAGCTGATCGAGGGTGTCCTTGATCGCTTGCAGCTGCTTACCGTCGCGGGCGCGGAAGTAACGCCCGCCAGTGACCTCGGCGATGGCCTTGAGTGCCGGTTCGTCGAGATCGAGGGTCGGGTTGCCGCCGAGCAATGCCGTGGCAGCGCTTTCTTCAGGATCGGCGCCGATGCCGATCGGGTAGATTTTCACGCCTTCGCTGGCGGCCAGTTTTGCGGCGGTCAGCGGGTCGATTTCGCCGCCATTGTTCGCGCCGTCGGTGACCAGAATCAGCACCCGGCTCTGGGCCGGACGCATGCGCAGGCGCTTCAGGGCCAGGCCGATGGCGTCGCCAATCGCGGTGTTCTTGCCGGCGATGCCGATCCGCGCTTCATCGAGCCAGACCCGAACGGTACGCCGGTCAAACGTCAGCGGCGCTTGCAGATAAGCCTGGCTGCCAAACAGGATCAGGCCGACCCGGTCGCCGTCGCGACTTTCCAGAAAATCGCCGAGCAAATGCTGAACCAGCGACAGGCGACTGACGTCCTCATCGTTCCATTGCATGTCCGGGAAATCCATCGACCCGGACACGTCCACCGCCACCAGCAGATCACGTCCACTGGCGGCAATCGGCAGCGGTTCGCCTAGCCATTGCGGGCGGGCGGCAGCGGTCAGCAACATCAGCCACAACAACAGAAACGGGGCCTGCTGGCGCCACGCCGGCAGATTGGCCCGCGCGCGACGGCGAGCGAGGCCTTCCAGGTCACCCAGGAAACTCACTTTCAACGCCGGTTCGCCGCTGTCGGCCACCGGCAGCACAAGGCGCATCAGCCACGGCAGCGGCAACAGCACAAAGATCCACGGCCAGGCGAACTCAAACATGTTTGCGGATCCAGGTGTCGACTGCCTGGGTCAGGCCGGCGATGGCTTTGTCGTCGAGTTTGCACTCGGGTTTGTAGGCGCCTTCGACGAGCACCATCCAGCGGGTCAGACCGGCGGCGGGGCAGCGGTTGTCGAGAAACGCCAGCCATTTGCGGCCGTTGAGGGTATGGCTCTGGCTGTAGGGATAGTGGTTGCGGCACAGGCGCTTGAGCAGACCGTTTAGCTGCTGCAGCCAAGCCCCGGCTGGCGCGCCGTCGTAGGGTTTGGGCATCTGCGCCAGTTCGGCGAGTGCGGCGATGCGCACCGGATCGAGTGGCAGTTCGGCGCGCACGATCGGTTTCTTTTTGATCGGAATGAAACGCCGCAGACGCCAGACTGCAAAACCAATCACCGGCAACAGCAAAAGCAGCAGCCACCATCCCGGTGCCGGCGGCCAGAAGGCAATCGGTGGCGGGGAGATCAGCGGTTGCAGTTGTTCGAGGCCGTTCATCGACCTTTCCCCGGACGCTGCGGGTTAAGGAATTCACGCATTTGCTCGACCATTTCACTCTGAGTGCTCAGCGGCATCAGCAGCACGCGCAGCTTCTGTGCGAGCAATTCCCAGCGGGCAATCCGCGCTTCGGCCTGAGCGCGATAGGTCTGGCGCAGGTCGAAGTTGAGGGTGTCGAGTTCCAGCTGCGCGCCGCGTTCGGCGAATCTCAGCAGTCCGGCGGCGGGCAGGGCGTGATCCAGCGGATCGGACAGCGGCAGCATCAACAGATCGCAATGGCGCGACAACAGGCTCAATTGCTGCTCGGCGCTGTCGGACAGTGCGCGCTCGTCGCAGATCACGATCACCAGACTGCCCGGTCGCAGCACTTCGCGGGCCCGGCGCAACGCCACGCCAAACGCATCGCGATCCGGCTCCCGCTCGCTGTGCAGCGACTGGTTGACCTTCACCAGCCGGTTGAGCAATTGCAACAGGCTCTGCTTGCTGCGCCGTGGTTTGATTTCGTAGTGCTCGTTGTCGCCGAACACCAGCCCGCCAACCCGGTCGTTGTGACCCAGTGCGGCCCAGCCGATCAGCGCCGCAGCCTGCGCTGCGAGCACCGACTTGAACATCAGCCCGGAGCCGAAGAACAGCCGCGTGCTTTGCTCGACCATGATGAAAATCGGCCGTTCGCGTTCTTCATGGAACAGTTTGGTGTGCGGTTCCTGAGTCCGTGCGGTCACGCGCCAGTCGATGGTGCGCACGTCGTCGCCGGCCTGATAGACCCGCACCTGATCGAAGTCCACGCCACGACCACGGAATTTCGAGTGATGCAGGCCGATCAGCGGGCTGCGCTGGCTCGGCGTGGAAAACAGCTGCACTTCGCGCACGCGGTGACGCATCTCGATCAGCTCGGCGAGGCTGATGCGGATGCCCGGTTCGGACGGCAGGGAGGCGTTCATCGAGGTCAAGCGACGGCTACGACGTCGAGAATCCGTTGCACCACCCGATCCTGGTCGATGCCAGCCGCTTCGGCTTCGAACGACAGAATGATGCGGTGACGCAGCACGTCGAACAGCACAGCCTGGATGTCCTCCGGGCTGACGAAGTCGCGACCGGCCAGCCAGGCGTGGGCGCGGGCGCAGCGGTCGAGGGCAATGGAGCCACGCGGGCTGGCGCCGTAGGCGATCCACTCGGCCATTTCCGGATCGAACTTGGCCGGGTTACGGGTGGCCATGACCAGTTGCACCAGGTATTCCTCCACCGCGTCGGCCATGTACAGGCCAAGGATTTCCTTGCGCGCGGCGAAGATCGCCTGCTGGCTGACCCGGCGTTCGGGCTTGGTTTCGCCGTTGAGGGCTTCGCCCCGAGCCTGTTGCAGGATCCGGCGTTCGACGGCCGCGTCGGGGAAGCCCATTTTCACGTGCATCAGAAAGCGGTCGAGCTGGGCTTCGGGCAGCGGATAGGTGCCTTCCTGCTCGATCGGGTTCTGCGTGGCCATCACCAGAAACAGCGGCGACAACTCGTAAGTGCTGCGCCCGACACTGACCTGACGTTCGGCCATCGCTTCGAGCAATGCCGACTGCACCTTGGCCGGGGCGCGGTTGATTTCGTCCGCCAGCACCAGGTTGTGGAAGATCGGCCCTTGCTGGAACACGAAGCTGCCGGTTTCCGGGCGATAGATTTCGGTGCCGGTGATGTCGGCCGGCAGCAGATCCGGGGTGAACTGGATACGATGGAACTGGGCTTCGATGCCCTCGGCGAGCTCTTTGATCGCTTTGGTCTTGGCCAGTCCCGGAGCACCTTCGACCAGCATGTGGCCGTCGGCGAGCAGGGCGATGAGCAAGCGCTCGATGAGTTTTTCCTGGCCGAGAATCTGCGTTGAAAGAAAGGTTCGCAGCGCCAGCAGCGCTTCACGATGTTCCATCGATGACTGTTCCTGGAAAGGGTGGCCACAGGCGTTCGGATAACGCCGGGGCTGGGGGCGTTACTTTAATCCATCGCAGGGGGTGGCGACTAACGGCATTTTGCGCAAAGTGCGGGAAATGACCGGGGCAATTGTTGGAATTTTGTAGGGCGGGGGAGGTGCGGTGTTCTTTTGGGCCCTATCGCTGGCAAGCCAGCTCCCACAGTGACCGCGTTCTGTCTGTAGTACGCGTACCCCTGTGGGAGCTGGCTTGCCAGCGATAGGGCCAGTGCAGACGCCATCAAATCTGGCTGATGTAAGTGCCTGTACCATCAAGAATGTTCTTCAGGGTTTCCTCGACCTCGGCCAGATCCACCATGTCCGGATTGAAGGTGATTTCCAGCACATCATCCCCGTTCAACGCATCGGCATCCGCCGCGGCGATTTCGATCTTCAGCAGGGTCTTGCTCAGGGTGACCTTGACGCCATCAAGGGTCGACGGCTCGCCATCCAGCGTAATCTCCAGCTCATCCTCGTCCGGATAGCGGCTCATCAGAAACATTTCGCCCTTGTCGCTGTGGCAGCAGAGCATGGCCATGTTGTCTTCTTCGTCGTCGCAAGGGTTGACGATCAAAAGGGCGGTGGTCATTTGCATGGGGAATTCCTGACTTGGCGGGCGTGTTGGTCGCAATTGGGCGCGATTCTGCCAGCCTCCGGGAATTTCTGCATGTGAGAGTGTCAGAGGATGTGTCGTGAACGCGACACAGGTCAATGGTCATTCCTGGCACGCCTGTACCGTAAAAACGGGCATTCAGACCGGCGTTCCGCCCCATGAATGCTAGTGTTTACCGATGCGCAGGCCTTGGTTTACGTGCCAATGACCGAATATGTCGCAGCACCGCAAGCAGACACATTGTCGCACCCATTAAGCTGCGCAACGGATGAGCACCCGTAAAGGCATTGCCGTGGCCCCGCGAGCGGCGCCGGGCAGTCGTTTTTGCAGATGCCCATTCATGGAAGGTGAATGTGACCTGAGTGTCTCGTCCAGCTTCACCCACCTGTCACCCTGTTTCCTCTGCCCGAGATTCAGGAACAGGGCGACGGAACGCCCCGAAAGGGGTTTTGCACGCGACGCTTTCCATCAATAACAAGCCCAAGCGGAGTACCACAGATGGCGTTCTTCACCGCAGCCAGCAAAGCCGACTTCCAGCACCAACTGCAAGCGGCACTGGCGCAGCACATCAGTGAACAGGCACTGCCACAAGTGGCGCTGTTCGCTGAACAATTCTTCGGCATCATTTCCCTGGACGAGCTGACCCAACGTCGCCTCTCCGACCTCGCTGGCTGTACTCTTTCTGCGTGGCGCCTGCTTGAGCGCTTCGATCACGCGCAACCGCAAGTGCGCGTCTACAACCCCGATTACGAACGTCACGGCTGGCAGTCGACCCACACCGCGGTCGAAGTGCTGCACCATGACTTGCCGTTCCTGGTGGACTCGGTGCGTACCGAGCTGAACCGTCGCGGCTACAGCATCCACACCCTGCAGACCACCGTGCTGAGCGTGCGTCGTGGCAGCAAGGGCGAATTGCTGGAAATCCTGCCAAAAGGCACCACCGGCGAAGGCGTTCTGCACGAGTCGCTGATGTACCTGGAAATCGACCGCTGCGCCAATGCGGCCGAACTGAATGTGCTGAGCAAGGAACTGGAACAGGTCCTGGGTGAAGTCCGCGTCGCGGTCTCCGATTTCGAGCCGATGAAGGCCAAGGTGCAGGAAATCCTCACCAAGCTCGATAACAGCGCATTCGCCGTCGATGCCGACGAAAAGAACGAAATCAAGAGCTTCCTGGAATGGCTGGTGGGCAACCACTTCACCTTCCTGGGTTACGAAGAGTTCACCGTTGTCGATCAGGCCGATGGCGGCCACATCGAATACGACCAGAAATCCTTCCTCGGCCTGACCAAGATGCTGCGCACCGGTCTGACCAACGAAGACCGCCACATCGAAGACTATGCCGTGAACTACCTGCGCGAACCGACCCTGCTGTCGTTCGCCAAGGCTGCGCATCCGAGCCGCGTGCACCGTCCGGCCTACCCGGACTACGTGTCGATCCGCGAAATCGATGCCGACGGCAAAGTGATCAAGGAACACCGCTTCATGGGCCTGTACACCTCGTCGGTGTATGGCGAAAGCGTGCGTGTCATCCCGTTCATCCGCCGCAAGGTCGAGGAAATCGAGCGTCGCTCCGGCTTCCAGGCCAAGGCTCACCTGGGCAAGGAACTGGCTCAGGTTCTGGAAGTGCTGCCGCGTGACGACCTGTTCCAGACTCCGGTCGACGAACTGTTCAGCACCGTGATGTCGATCGTGCAGATCCAGGAACGCAACAAGATCCGCGTGTTCCTGCGCAAAGACCCGTACGGTCGTTTCTGCTACTGCCTGGCCTACGTGCCGCGCGACATCTACTCCACCGAAGTCCGCCAGAAGATCCAGCAAGTATTGATGGAGCGCCTGAAGGCCTCCGACTGCGAATTCTGGACGTTCTTCTCCGAGTCCGTGCTGGCCCGCGTGCAACTGATCCTGCGCGTCGACCCGAAAAACCGCATCGACATCGACCCGCTGCAACTGGAAAACGAAGTGATCCAGGCCTGCCGCAGCTGGCAGGACGACTACGCCGCCCTGACCGTCGAAACCTTCGGCGAAGCCAACGGCACTAACGTGCTGGCCGACTTCCCGAAAGGCTTCCCGGCCGGCTACCGCGAGCGTTTCGCAGCGCATTCGGCCGTGGTCGACATGCAGCACCTGCTCAACCTGAGCGAGAAGAAGCCTCTGGCCATGAGCTTCTACCAGCCGCTGGCCTCCGGCCCACGCGAGCTGCACTGCAAGCTGTATCACGCCGATACCCCGCTGGCCCTGTCCGACGTGCTACCGATCCTGGAAAACCTCGGCCTGCGCGTGCTGGGTGAGTTCCCGTACCGCCTGCGTCACACCAACGGCCGCGAGTTCTGGATCCACGACTTCGCCTTCACCGCCGCCGAAGGCCTGGACCTGGACATCCAGCAACTCAACGACACCCTGCAGGACGCGTTCGTCCACATCGTCCGTGGCGATGCCGAGAACGATGCGTTCAACCGTCTGGTGCTGACCGCCGGCCTGCCATGGCGCGATGTTGCGCTGCTGCGTGCCTACGCTCGCTACCTGAAGCAGATCCGCCTGGGCTTCGACCTCGGCTACATCGCCAGCACCCTGAACAACCACACCGACATCGCTCGCGAACTGACCCGGTTGTTCAAGACCCGTTTCTACCTGGCCCGCAAGCTCGGCAGCGAGGATCTGGACGACAAGCAACAGCGTCTGGAACAGGCCATCCTGACCGCGCTGGACGACGTTCAAGTCCTCAACGAAGACCGCATCCTGCGCCGTTACCTGGACCTGATCAAAGCGACCCTGCGCACCAACTTCTACCAGACCGATGCCAACGGCCAGAACAAGTCGTACTTCAGCTTCAAGTTCAACCCGCACTTGATCCCTGAGCTGCCGAAACCGGTGCCGAAGTTCGAAATCTTCGTTTACTCGCCACGCGTCGAAGGCGTGCACCTGCGCTTCGGCAACGTTGCTCGTGGTGGTCTGCGCTGGTCCGACCGTGAAGAAGACTTCCGTACCGAAGTTCTCGGCCTGGTAAAAGCCCAGCAAGTGAAGAACTCGGTCATCGTGCCGGTGGGTGCGAAGGGCGGCTTCCTGCCGCGTCGCCTGCCACTGGGCGGCAGCCGTGACGAGATCGCGGCCGAGGGCATCGCCTGCTACCGCATCTTCATCTCGGGTCTGTTGGACATCACCGACAACCTGAAGGACGGCAAACTGGTTCCGCCGGCCAACGTCGTGCGGCATGACGACGATGACCCGTACCTGGTGGTCGCGGCGGACAAGGGCACTGCGACCTTCTCTGACATCGCCAACGGCATCGCCATCGACTACGGCTTCTGGCTGGGTGACGCGTTCGCGTCCGGTGGTTCGGCCGGTTACGACCACAAGAAAATGGGCATCACCGCCAAGGGCGCGTGGGTCGGCGTACAGCGCCACTTCCGCGAGCGCGGCATCAATGTCCAGGAAGACAGCATCACGGTGGTCGGCGTGGGTGACATGGCCGGTGACGTGTTCGGTAACGGCCTGTTGATGTCTGACAAGCTGCAACTGGTTGCTGCGTTCAACCACATGCACATCTTCATCGATCCGAATCCGGATCCGGCCACCAGCTTCGCCGAGCGTCAGCGCATGTTCGACCTGCCGCGTTCGGCCTGGTCCGACTACGACACCAGCATCATGTCCGAAGGCGGCGGTATCTTCTCGCGCAGCGCGAAGAGCATCGCCATCTCGCCACAGATGAAAGAACGCTTCGACATCCAGGCCGACAAGCTGACCCCGACCGAACTGCTGAACGCCTTGCTCAAGGCGCCGGTGGATCTGCTGTGGAACGGCGGTATCGGTACTTACGTCAAAGCCAGCACCGAAAGCCACGCCGATGTCGGCGACAAGGCCAACGATGCGTTGCGCGTGAACGGCAACGAACTGCGCTGCAAAGTGGTGGGCGAGGGCGGTAACCTCGGCATGACCCAACTGGGTCGTGTGGAATTCGGTCTCAATGGCGGCGGTTCCAACACCGACTTCATCGACAACGCCGGTGGCGTGGACTGCTCCGACCACGAAGTGAACATCAAGATCCTGCTGAACGAAGTGGTTCAGGCCGGCGACATGACCGACAAGCAACGCAACCAGTTGCTGGCGAGCATGACCGACGAAGTCGGTGGTCTGGTGCTGGGCAACAACTACAAGCAGACTCAGGCCCTGTCCCTGGCGGCCCGTCGCGCTTATGCGCGGATCGCCGAGTACAAGCGTCTGATGGGCGACCTGGAAGGCCGTGGCAAGCTGGATCGCGCCATCGAGTTCCTGCCGACCGAAGAGCAACTGGCCGAACGTGTTGCCGAAGGCCATGGCCTGACCCGTCCTGAACTGTCGGTGCTGATCTCGTACAGCAAGATCGACCTCAAGGAGCAGCTGCTGAGCTCCCTGGTGCCGGACGACGACTACCTGACCCGCGACATGGAAACGGCGTTCCCGCCGACCCTGGTCAGCAAGTTCTCCGAAGCCATGCGTCGTCACCGCCTCAAGCGCGAGATCGTCAGCACTCAGATCGCCAACGATCTGGTCAACCACATGGGCATCACCTTCGTTCAAAGGCTCAAAGAGTCCACCGGCATGACCCCGGCGAACGTGGCGGGTGCTTACGTGATCGTGCGTGACATCTTCCACCTCCCGCACTGGTTCCGTCAGATCGAAGCACTGGACTATCAGGTCTCCGCCGACGTGCAACTGGAGCTGATGGACGAACTGATGCGTCTGGGCCGTCGCGCTACACGCTGGTTCCTGCGTGCCCGCCGCAACGAGCAGAACGCTGCCCGTGACGTCGCGCATTTCGGTCCGCACCTGAAGGAGCTGGGCCTGAAGCTGGACGAGCTGCTGAGCGGCGAAATCCGCGAAAACTGGCAAGAGCGTTATCAGGCGTACGTCGCCGCCGGTGTACCGGAACTGCTGGCACGTATGGTGGCGGGTACGACCCACCTCTACACGCTGCTGCCGATCATCGAAGCGGCCGACGTGACCGGTCAGGACCCAGCCGAAGTGGCCAAGGCGTACTTCGCCGTGGGCAGCGCGCTGGACATCACCTGGTACATCTCGCAGATCAGCGCCTTGCCGGTTGAAAACAACTGGCAGGCCCTGGCCCGCGAAGCGTTCCGCGACGACGTCGACTGGCAGCAACGCGCGATCACCATCGCTGTTCTGCAAGCGGGCGGCGGTGATTCGGACGTGGAAACCCGTCTGGCACTGTGGATGAAGCAGAACGACGCCATGATCGAACGCTGGCGCGCCATGCTGGTGGAAATCCGTGCCGCCAGCGGCACCGACTACGCCATGTACGCGGTGGCCAACCGTGAGCTGAACGACGTGGCGCTGAGCGGTCAGGCGGTCGTGCCTGCCGCGGCGACTGCGGAGCTTGAGCTTGCTTGAGTAGCCGTTGAATGAAAAAGCCCCGCTCTCGAAAGAGGCGGGGTTTTTTTATGCCTGTTGTTTGGCGGTATTTGTGTGTTGCTGCACAAATCCAGCCCCTCACCCCAGCCCTCTCCCCAAAGGGGAGAGGGGGAAAGGGAGCCGATTTGTGTGTTTTTCGAAACTTGAGTTCGACTCGGTATTTCACGTCGGCGTAACTCTAACAAACACCTCGGTCAGTCCCCTCTCCCTACGGGCGGTCCGACGTTTCGGGAGGGTTAGGGGGAGGGCAGCAATCTAACTATCACCGCACATTAAGACCTTGTTTACTCTCGAGCATCGACACATTACCTGCCGGCCTGGTCAGCAAATTACTGAGCGACTGGTCAAACTTCTGCAACGCCCGAACCTGAACTTCCTGTTGCTGATTAATATCCGCAACAATCTCCTCCGAACCCTTGAAGTCCGCCCACACCGGCGTTAACTCTTTCGCCTCCGACCCCTTGGCCGTTCCGATGTAGTTGAACTTCCCATCATAAAAATCCGCGCTCACATCCGCCTTGACGTCCGAACTGCGCGAGGTAATCAACTGGCTGTGCGTGTCGACAATCGCCACCACATCCGGGTTGGCCGCACGCAGGCTCTGCATGTCCGGATACACCGTGACCGAGCCGAACTGGCGTTGCAGCGAGGCTTTCACCCAATCCACCGCCATGTCCGGTTTTGAGGTGGCGACGTAGGCGTCGTGGATCGGTTGCACCAGCAAGCTCTGGCCGAAACCGTTGCCGGCGTTGGCCTGGTAGTTGCGCAGGTAGTCGCGGTTGGTTTGGGTGCTCGGGCTGTAGATCACGCCCAATGAGACACCGGGACCACTTTTCACCTGGGTGGCGCTGCTGCGTCCCACCGGTTGGGTGAATAGCGTGTCGAGAGAGGAAACCGCTTTCGGAGCGGTAGGAACAGAACAGGCGGACAACGCTAAAACTGATATCGCCAAGGTACTGGCAAAGGCAAGTTTCATGGTGAGTCTCCCGTGAAGCAACTTCAGTCGGAAAGTCAGTGGTGTCGGGGTTGATTAAATAGAACCGGCGACAGTTGCCTCAGACTACTCCCGCCAAACTGAAAACAACCTGACAATTGGCTGAATGACTGTCATGCAATAGTTTTATTGGTTGTAAACGCTCTTGATTAATTGCCGCGAGAAATAAAAAAGGCGCAATTCAACAATTTGCGCCTTTTAGTTATGGCTGGTTAAACAACCATCAGTTTTTCAAGGGGATCAGCACTTGCTCGTCCGGCGACAGCACCATGAACACCAGCAACTTGGCCGGCTTGCTCTTGCTGGCATTTTTCGAGATCAAATGCTCGGAACCGGCCGGCTCGTACCAGTACTGGCCTTTCTTGTAAGTGATCGGTTGCTCACCCTTGACCTGGGAAACGATCTCGCCTTCGAGCACGTAGGCCATGGCCGTGCCGTCGTGTTTGTGGGCGATCGAGGACTGGCCGGGTTTGTAATCGACTTCGATCATCATGGCTTTTTTGCCGGGGACGTTTTTCAGTATCTGGTCTTGCAGCACTGTGACTTTCTCGGACGGGGAATCGGTGCCGTGGGCCAGTGCCGAAGCGCTGATGGTGAGGGCCAGAGCGGCGAGCGGGGCGGCAAGCAAGTGCAGGACTTTCATGGTGATCACCTGATGAAGTGGGGGAGTCGGTCATCACAGTAGTCCGCGTGCCGGGGTATTCAAACGGCCAATGTTCGGGAAGTTCGGGTGACCAATCTGGGGGATTTCAGCGCCTTCAAATACGCCATCGCTGGCAAGCCAGCTCCCACAGGTTTTTGTGTCGTTCATATGATTTGTGAACGATACAAAACCTTGTGGGAGCTGGC
The DNA here is from genome assembly GCF_029967985.1 of Pseudomonas sp. V88_4. Classification (NCBI taxonomy): domain Bacteria; kingdom Pseudomonadati; phylum Pseudomonadota; class Gammaproteobacteria; order Pseudomonadales; family Pseudomonadaceae; genus Pseudomonas; species Pseudomonas sp. V88_4. The sequence continues at coordinate 15,858 of NZ_JASCAF010000010.1, read as the reverse complement.
TTGCCAGCGATGGCGTCAGTAAGTCAAACGATTGGAAAAGAGTTGAAATCCACGCTATTGGCCAGACGACTGTCGATCAGGTCGATGAAGCCCTGGGCTTCCGGGCGATTGAAATGCGCCTGCATTGCCGCTTCCGACTGCCAGCGGGCGCTGACCGTCCAGCGGTGGCTGTCCTCGGGGCAGCGGTCGACCATGTAGGAATCGCAGCCCGGCGTTTCGCGCAGGGTTTCGACGATCTTCTGCAACTGCTTGCCCAGCTCCTCCGATCGGCCGGCGGCAGCCTGCACCTGTACGGTGTTGATCACTTCGTTGGACATTGCTCACACTCCTGAATCAGGCCGGACGAATCCTGCTCATTGAGGGATAACGCCTGTGCAGAATAGGCCTGCCCCCCCGGATCACCAATAACCAATCGGCGGTTAATCGTTTAGTCCAATCTAACCCACGACCTGTTGCAGAATGTCGCGCAGGCGGTCGAGGGCGATGTCGATGTCCAGCGTCTCGATGGCGCCGAAACCGAAGTACATCCCGCTTCTTGGCGGCTGCTGGTAATAGAAGCCGTCGATGGCATACAGCCCGACTTCGACCTTTTTTGCCAGTTCGATCACCAGCGGCAAATCGATAGGGACCTTGCAGAACACCGCCATGTGAAACCCGGCGCTGGGCGGCACGGCTTGCAGCCACGGCGACAGGTCGGTGGCCATGCGCGCCAGGATCCGCTCACGGCGCTGGGCATAAATGGTGTGACAACGGCGGATGTGCTTGAGCAGACACCCTTCGGCGATGAACTTGGCCAGCGCCCATTGCGGCAGAGTGGAAGCGTGCAGGTCGGTGAGCTGCTTGGCGCGGATCACCGCTTCGAGGATCGCCGGCGGCAGGATCGCGTAGCCGAGCCGCAGCTCGGGCAACAGGGTTTTCGAGAAGGTGCCGACGTAGGCGACGATCCCGCGCTGATCGAGGTTGTGTAGCGAATCGGTCGGGCGGCCCTCGTAGCGGAATTCGCTGTCATAGTCGTCCTCGATGATGATCGCGCCCAGCTCATGGGCCCGCTCAAGCAGGGCTTCGCGCCGCGCCTGACTCATCGGCATGCCCAGCGGGAACTGGTGCGACGGTGTCACATAGATCAGCCGCGTGCCCTCGGGAATCCGCTCGACCTGAATGCCCTCGGCATCCACCGGCACGCCGACCACCGTCGCCCCGTGAGTGCCGAACAGCAGCCGTGCCGGCGGGTAACCGGGATCTTCCATAGCCACCAGACTGCCGGGGCGAATCAACACCCGGGTGATCAGGTCCAGCGCCTGTTGCGCGCCGTTGCAGACCACGATGTCCTCGTCCTGACAGTTCACGCCACGGGAAAACGCGATGTGCCGGGCAATCGCATTGCGCAGCGCCGGCAGACCTTCCGGCACGCTGTAGAAACCTTTGGAATTGGCCATCTGCCGTAGCGCGTGAGAGACGCAGCGGCGCCAGTCATCCTGGGGAAACTGACCCTTGCTGGTGGCGCCGCCGATGAAGTCGTAGCGCAGCGAACCCTCGAGCGTCGGATGGCGCAGGAACACCGGCAGATTGCGCCAGCTCTCGATCACTTCGGCGCTCGCCAGGTCACTGTGGTTTTGCTTGCGCTCGATGGTCGCCGGACGCGCGTTGACGTAAGTACCTTTGCCGATCACTCCGGTCAGGAAGTTTTCGTAAGTCAGCTGCGCGTAAGTGTCGGAAATGGTCTTGCGCGAGATCCCCAGTTGCTCGGCGAGCAAACGGCTGGGCGGCAACTGGGTGCCCGCGGCCAGACGCCCGGATTCAATGGCGCCGCGCAGTTGCTGGTACAACTGACCGGCCAGATCCTTGCGGCCATTGATTACGACATGCAGTTCCATACCGACGAGGCGCTCCGGGCGATTGAGTGTGCCGGCCAGATTACTCCCGAATGCAGTATCGACATAAGTTGTGTAGTGCAAATCGCCCAAATTGGCATAGGGCCCTGTGGGAGCTGGCTTGCCAGCGATAGCGGTGTATCTGCTGACATCTATGTTGAATGTGATTGCCCCATCGCTGGCAAGCCAGCTCCCACAGAAATGTTGTTTTACTTGAATCAGTGGTCTGCCGTTTTTTCGTGCAATTGGGGCTGTAACGTTGCCCAACCAGCGCCTACCGTGAAATCACTCTTCTGCTGCCCGAGGCCCGCCCATGTCACCGCGTCTGGATTACTACAGCGCTTCACCCAAAGCCATGAAAGCGATGATTGCCCTGGAAGCGCTGACCAGCAGCCTGAGCATCGAGCCGCCGCTGCTGCACTTGATCAAGATCCGCGCCTCGCAACTCAACGGCTGCGCGTTCTGCACCGACATGCATTCGGTGGAAGCGCGGCGGGCAGGGGAGACGGATCGGCGGCTGTACGCCATCGCGGTCTGGCGCGACAGCGGCTTCTTCAACCTGCGCGAGCGGGCCGCGCTGGCCTGGACCGAGGCGGTGACGCTGCTTGCGGATAGCCGGGTGCCTGACGATGTTTACCAGCAGGCGCGGGAACAGTTCAACGAGACGGAACTGGTGGACCTGACCATGGCCGTCAGCACCATCAACAGCTGGAATCGGCTGGCGGTGAGCTTCCGCCAGATTCCTGCAGACCATTGATCAATGCCAAACACAAAAAACTGTGGGAGCTGGCTTGCCAGCGATGGCGGTTTGTCTGTGCGATCAATGTTGACTGACAAGACGCTATCGTCGGATCGCCGCCCGGAGCAGGCTCGCTCCCACAGTCGGTCAGTCAGTTCGGTGGCCGCTGCGGTTTCACCGACGTGCCAAACGTGTTGCCCATCCGCGTACTGGTGGCCGCCGGCGTCGCCAGCCCCACCTGATTCGGCGGGCGCTTGTCGATCGGCACATTCATCGCTTCCTGATTTTTCTGCGCAGCCGCCGCACCGTCGGGGTTGTTGCCCATCTGCTGGCTCAGGCAGTCGTAATTCGGCGCCTTGTAGCCACCCACCGTCACCTCGACGCAGCCCAGCGGCTCCTCCGCATGTGCAGCGCCCAACACCGTCAGCAACAACCCGCCGAAGACGACTTTCCAGACTGATTTCATGCCTGCCTCCTGGCCGGCCCGAAGGGGCCGCTCTGGCTCAAGAGTCTAGTGCAACGGGCGCGCCGATCCCGTGATGGTTTTTTTGCAGTGGCCGTCACACCAGATTCATAAACAGCCCTCAGGATGACGGTTTTCAGGGATACATCAGCCGTGCAGCGAGGCCGTGCCAGGGAGGATGTTGTGCGCTCAGCGCTCATGCGCCAGCTCTGTCTGGGGCTGCTGCTTGGCTTGTTTCTGAGCCGCGCCGGCGCCGACCCGGTGCCGGCCACGATGCGCATGACGCTGCACATCCCGGCCCAGGAACTGGCCCGCGCCCTCGAACAGTTCAGCCGCGCCACCGGCATGGCGGTGCTGGTCGACAGCCAGTTGAGTCGCGGTCGACGTTCCCTGGCGGTGGATGGCGAATTCACCGCCGCCGAAGCGTTGCGCCGAATGCTCGGCGGCAGCGGGCTGATGGCCAAGTACAGCCGCGACGACGCGTTCACCTTGCAAGTGGCGCAAGTCGAGGACGTGCCGATGCCGGCGGAGAAACCGCCCCCCGCCAGCGCAGCGGTCAACCGCAGTTACGCCACGGCGGTGCAGGCGGCCATCGAACGCAACCTGTGCCGCTCGCCGCTGACCCGGCCCGGCAGTTTTCGCGCGGTGTTGCAGTTGTGGATCGGCCGCGACGGCGTGGTGCAGCACAACCGGTTGGTCACCTCGACCGGCGATGTTCGGCGCGATGCAGCGCTGGTAGACAGTTTTCACACGCTCAAAATCGACCGGCCGACACCCGGCGCATTGCGCCAGCCAGTCACGTTGCTGTTGTTACCCGAATCGTCAGGAAAGCGCATGGAATGCACACAATGGGAAGGAGTTTCCGGGGGATGAAAGACGCCGGACAAAGTTCGATGGTCCAGCTGTTCCTGACGTCCTACGAGGACTTTCGGGTGCGCCTGCGACGCCGTCTCGGCTCGGAGGACCTGGCCAACGACGTGCTGCACGAAACCTACCTGCGGGTCGACCGCATGGAAGCGCCGCCGAACCTGCTGCGGCCCAACGCCTACCTCTATCGCATGGCCCTGAACATCGCCGCCGACCGCCGCCAGGCCGATGCGCGGCTGCTCACCGGCAGCGAAGTCGAAGAACTGCTGCAAGTCAGCGACGAAGCGCTGGACCCGATGCGCGTAGTCGGCGGCCAAAAGGAAATCCAGTCCCTGCTCAGCGCCCTCTACGAACTGCCGGCCCGGCGCCGTCGAATCTTCATCGCTGCACGGCTGGAAGAAGCGCCGCACCTGGAAATCTCCCAGCGTTTCGGCATCTCCACGCGCATGGTCGAGAAGGAAATCAAGGCCGCCCTCGGACACTGCGCGGCCAAACTGGAAAGAAAAGTGTTTCAGCGGTTCGGTCGCGGGGCCGGAAAACCGTCTAGTGAATGAAGCTCCCGATCAACCCGTCGAGTACCTGTGCGTTTGAACATCTTCCGTCTGACACCTGCCGAGCCCACGCCTGCCGAGCGTCTGCAAAGCGAAGCCCGCGACTGGCTGATCCTGCTGACCTCCGGCCGCGCAACGGTCGCCGATGCCCGAGCGCTGCGCCAGTGGTGCGCGCAAAGCCCCGAACACGCCCGCGCCTTCGAAGAGTGCAAGGCGTTGTGGCACCTGCTGCAACCGGCGGCGGAAGCGACGCAGGCACCACGCCGATTCGGACGCCGGGCCTTTCTCGGCGGCGCGCTTGCCGCATCGGCGGCGTTCCTGCTGGTACGCGGCACGATTCCGGGCGGGTTCTCCGGGCTTGGCGCGGATTACATCACTGAAGTCGGCCAGCAACGTCGGGTCGAACCGGCCGACGGCTTGAGCCTAGAACTGAACACCCAGACCCGCATCAACCAGCGTTCGGTGGATGAGGGCGTGCAGGGCTTTGAACTGGTCAGCGGCGAAGTCGAAGTCCAAACCGCGCGGCTGCCGATGGCGATGCAGGCTGGTGGCGGCTGGCTGCGGGCGAGCAGGGCGCGCTTCAACCTGCGCAACCTTGATCAGCAGGTGTGCGTGACGTGCCTCGATGGCGCGGTGGACGTGGAAGTCGAAGGCCGCAGCCTGCGCCTGGAGCCAGGTCAGCAATTGACCTACGACGCGCAACAGGTCGGCACGGTGCAAAGCGTCGACACGGCAGCGGTAACCAACTGGCGCCAACAGGTCCTGGTGTTCAACGGCACGACCCTGAGCCAGATGATCGATGAGATCAACCGCTATCGTCCGGGCATGTTGCTGCTGCTCAACCGCGAACTCGGCCAGCGCCGCGTGCAGGCGCGTTTCTCCCTCGACCAACTGGCCGGCGTAGGCGCATTGATCCGCGATGCCTACGGCGTCAAATGCACCGAGCTGCCGGGCGGCGTCGTCGTTCTCAGCTAACTACACAACACCCACAAACACCCTAAAACCCTGTGGGAGCTGGCTTGCCAGCGATAGCGTTATGTCAGGCAATGAGATGTTGGATGTGAAGGCCCCATCGCTGGCAAGTCGAATCGTCGCACCGCAGCTCCCACAGGGACCTCAGTGACTTCAATTACTGCAACGGCCCCATCACCTGCCGATACTTCTCCACCCCCTGCGCCGTCTCCCGAGTCAACCGCACCTCCAGCCCCAACGGATCCTCCCGCCGATTCCCGCTCAACTGCCGCCACCCCTTATCCATCTCCCAAACCCGCACCTGCAAATCACTCACCTCACTCAACACCGCCACCCCATCAGTCGGCGCCGGCAACGGATACCGACTACGCGCCGGCGCCACCGCGCGATACAACGTGTCCCCCTTGAGCCACCAGCGCACCCGCTGCAAAGCCCCCGGCTGATCCGCCGCGCTACGAATAATGTCCAGCCGAAACCCCTTGCTGTCACTGCTGCGCACCGTAACGGCAGGCGGGGCCGTCGCCGGCTCATCCTCGGTGCCGACCCTCTTCGGCTCCGTCAGCTCAACCCCGGCGCGCATCTCCACATCCCGCTGCATCTGATTCAACGCCCGCAACAGGCTGTCACTCTGCTCACCACTGGCCTGCAAATGGCTGTCGGCGCGCGTGACACTGTCCAGCCCCTTCCAGGCAATCAGACTGACCACCGCCATCAACAGAATCGCGACCATCACCTCGATCAGCGTAAAACCTTGTTGTCTGTTCATTGCACGCTAATCCGGCCCGAAGCATCGCGCAGCACACTCAACCGATTGAGCCCGTCAGACAGCGTCAACTGCAGCGGCGGATTGATCCACTCCGCGTTGAGCACCACTTTCTGCTTCGGCTCCACCCGCACCGCAAGCTTCGGACTCTGCCAGGGACGCGGCCGCAACTGCGGGTCCCGATCGAAATGATCAAAACCCTTGCCACTGTCACTGCGCCGACTGAACCGAAACCCCTTGCCATCGCTCAACCACGCAATCGGCCGCCCATCGGCGCGGGCCTCAGCCTGGGCAATCTGCAGCAACTGCGCCACGCGCTCGGCGTCCTTGCGCAGCAACTGCAACGGATCGGGCTTGATACTCAGACTGATCGCCGCGCTGGCGATGCCGATGATCACCAGCACCACCATCAACTCGATCAACGTAAAACCCTGCTGCCTGCACCGGTTCATCGAATGCGCACTCCCTTGCGTCCAGCCCCGTCCCAAAAAACCATCCTGCACGGCCAACATGTAAGGCGTGTGAAATAAAACCGTGAGAATTGCCGCGTAGTCTGGTCACCGGGACTAAAAGGAGATTCAGCCCATGAGATTCACCGCACGCTTTTCACCCCCCCAACTCATCCAGGCCGCCGCGCTGCTGGCCGCCCTGATCGGCATCGCCACCTGGTCATCCCTGCTCCTGACCACCGCCGAATCCCACACCCCGGCGGCCACGCCGCAACTGCTCGCTGCGCGCAGTGACAATCCCGCGTTGCAGTGGTTCTCCAACCGCACGGCGCCGGTGGAGATCAAGGTCAGTGGCGTGATGGCGGGGAGTCGCGGGGCGGTGGCGATACTCAGCCTCAACGACGGGCCACCGAGGAGTTTTTTGCAGGGAGAGCGGGTGAGTCCTGGGGTGAGGTTGGTGGCGGTGGAGGGGGATGGGGTGGTGATTGAGCAGGGTGGGGAGAGGGTGCGGTTGGGGGTGGAAAGGTTGGGGGAGGGGGTGGAGATGCCTAGGTTGGTGAGGCCGTGACTTTTTAGGGGATGCAGTTATTTTGGCTTCTCAGTCGGGTGGTGGGTACTGGATCGTCAGGGATGTGCTTGATTGCCTTTGACCAACTGGAGGAAGCGTGTCGTAAATGTCCGCTTTCGGGCAGAAGCAGTCACTCGCGAGTCGCTTATAGCGACCCAAGCTGCCTTTCTTAGAGGTAGTTGATACATTTTCCGCTGGTGCAATCCTGCGCTTGCGCCACCACGTATTTGCTGATGCAAATGTCGCACGGGTGGCTTCTGAAAATAAATGTTTTGGTTCATTATATTCTTGGAGGTGAGCTTTTTGCGTTGAGCCGTAACACCTTCGCACACATCGAAACTTATAGTCAGGCATGACAGGAACCAAACGTGGCAAAACTTTCCATTCTGAAACAAATCGAAAAAGATTATGGTGAGTTTTCTGCCATAAGAGCCAGCCGACCGAGCGATAAAGTTGCGCGCTTCTCTAGAGCGCAATACGAGAAGCTGGAGAAAATTTTAGGAGCCAACGACCCCATTGTTACTGCTGAATGGATCGCTAGGCACTATCTAGCCTCAAAGAAAATTTCGCTGGCGGCTCTCTATTTTACCCAGTCCGAAACCCTTCTCAGCCAAGGGATGAAAAATCTTTCTTTTTATGCATGTTATTACTCATTATTTAGCGCACTGTCTGCCAATGTGTTACTTAATACTGATTTCCAACTTGAAAAAGTAAGAGAGATTTCTCACGGCGCACTTGCTAGAGAAATCGAAAATTATTATGTCAGAGTTGGCGTTTACGATGAAGAGATAGTGCGACTGCTTGATGAGTTGCGTTTTTGTCGTGAGCTTTATAGCTATCACTTACCTATTTCAGGTGACGTGACACACGGCGAGACCATACTGGATGTTGATCGTTTGCACGACAGGCTCGGCAAAGCTTTACCAGTTTGCCTTCAAGTCTCAGACATGCAGTCATACTTATCCTATTATGCGTGGGGAAGCGCAGTAGGACGCCCATACGACTTTAGCGTTCAACAGATACCTGAAGTTGATGAGCTTTTTTGGTCAATTGTAACTCGAAACGGGACATCTTCTCTCAGTCATAAGGATCGTGGGGACTATTATTTGCTAGCCTATTTCCTGAAAACTGGCCAGCCCATACCGCTTACGTGGCTTATCAATGAAAAAGTTCTGGAAGAAGTAGAGTGTGGTTGGGTTGAGGAATCTGAGCCAACTGGTTATCAAATTGGATCGATTGCGCAATATTTAGCCAAGGTGACTGGAGCGTTTTAATAGGCGAATATTTAACGCTCGGTCAAGGCAGCGAAGAGATTAAGAGACACTATGTCTGCAGTTCGCTTAACAAGCTATCTTCGTGGCTTTTGCCGGGCTGGCATCGGAGATTGAAGCTCACAATCCCTGACCTAGCGATCTATCGCGACCGACTGCTCCTCGTCGATAGTGACCGCTCACGGACGTCCGCCTCCGGCCGGTAGCGGTCGTTTTTGTGAGGAGCCGCTAACGGCCAAAATCAGCCATTTAGCGTCTAAAAACTAAAGGGGATTCAGGTCGTGTCTGAACTACTGTCTTCATAAAGAACAATCTGGCCGATAACGCTGAGACGCTGAACCAAAGCTGTCATGGAGCACCTTGTACAATGAGGAGGTCAAAGCCGTACTGTCGGAGCTGTTCGGAGACTATGAGTTCAGAATGTTATTTAAATATCCAAGGTACATTGGCTGTTCAAAGCCACCGAACTTTGGAAGCCATTCTTCATCCGTCGCCGGGTCGATCTCGAAGCGGTAGCTGGTAGTCGAGAAGATAACCTGAGCGTTATTTTTTAGAGACACTACTTTGAGCTCTTTGATGTACGCATCCAGATCTTCTGAGTGAATCTCCTGCTGCCGAGGGGTATCGAATATCAATGTTCGGAAGGGCGAAGTTGGATTGCCGGTGCAGATTTCAAATAGCGCAGCGTGGAATGCGAGCACCGTACGAGCCTTAGAACTACCTTTGATGATCCCAAGTTTCTCAGAGCCAAGAATTGGCTTCAGATCACTGTCGATCTGGATCTCTCTGGAGATGTTCTTGGAGTTTAGGATGTCTAGCCAACGGGCCATTTTCTCGGCTAACGCGAGCTTGAATCGCATTACATCCGGAGATTGCTCTCTGGTTTTTCCGAGAGACTCTAGCTCGTTTTGAACCGCCTCTCGCCGATTCAGCAGTTCGAGGTGCTTACCTTCTTGGCTCTTGTATTTCTGTTGTTGACCTTTTTCGAGCTCTAACTCGAAGAGTTCGGAGGCAATTCTACTGATCGCCTCAATAAACATCTCAATCCCTGCTTCGCGCTCTGCAATCCCTCTCTTTGCGGAAAGATCAGCGATTTGTCCTTCTAGCCAAGTCATCTTCGTCTGCAGAGCTTCAGCCTGCTGTATATTCGCGACGGTCACGGCTTCCAGGTCTTTCAGCTGATCTTTGAGATAAAGCAAGCTTTTGCCATACGAGTCAGAGCTGACGAGAAACATCCCGCACGAGGGGGTTGTGCATATTTCGCTAAAAGAAATGAATGCACGGCGAGCTTCTTCATTCAAATCCAGGGTCTCGATTTCGCTTTCGATCTCATCTCGTATTTGAGACGAACTGCGAATCCTCGACTCTAGGGTTATATGCTGTGAGGCTACCTCTCGGTGCTGGCGACGAAGATCGGTAATCAAGAAATCGAAGCTGTTTAATGTCTCGCTTTTAATGTCCTTGGTCGTCTTCAACTCATCAAGACGAGCTTTGAGAGAGGTAATATCACGCTCAATATCTGCTTCAAGTCGTGTAGCGGCTGGGAGATCTTGTCGTAGCCTCTCCATAAGCTTACGGCTATCGGTGATAGTCTTATCCAGGTAGTCGAGTTCTTTTTTGAGATTGATCGTCTTTTTGGCTGCGTCGAATGAGCTTCTGGCAGGGAGGCCCACAGCTAGGCGAATCATTTCGGAATACTGAGCTTTGATAAAACTATGTCGCGGCGGAACGTAATAGTCCGAATAACCGATGTCCTGATCTAGATAAAATAGTGGCAGTATCGCCGAGAAATATGGAATTGTAGCGGTATCACTATTGGTAGTCAGACGCTCAGATCTTAGATTCAAGATGCCCAGCATGAACCTGGAAAAGTCTTCATCGTTATAGAAACGATTGATAGTTTTGCCGTCGCTGCTAACAGTAATGTCGTATTTCTCTCCTACCTTCCGCTCAAAGGAAAGTAAGTTGGTGTTTATATTTACTCGCAGGACGACCTTTCCGGTATTTCGAATGATGTCTTCACGAAATTGGACGTCTAATCCGAGACAAAACATGATGGATTGGATTAGGGGTGTTTTCCCACTTCCATTAAGGGCAAATAGCTGGGTAACAGATTTACCAAACCTCAGCTCTTGAGAGCCCCATCCACCACCATGGCTTGCAAAGAACTGTAGGGATTCAAATTTCATCTAGTTTGGCCTCGATGTCTCGTTCTTTGCAGATATTTCTATATGTTCTTTTAATGGTTAAGAGCGCCACGCAAAGGTGACTTTCTTCGCTCATAACTTTGTCTATGAATTTCTTGCCGGGCTCTGCGGCATCGATCCGAGAGTTGTGTTTGTTAACGACTACCATTCCAGCGTCTTCCAAGAATGTCAGCGCCTTAATTGTTCTTACTCTTAAGTTCGCCGACCAGCCTAACTCTTGCGTTGAACCTTTGAAACTGGCAATGCTCTGTTCAAAACACTGCCCAACTAACATGCCAATGTCGTTACGCTTAGGTTTTGCTTGGCTGCGCGCGATTAAAATTATGGTCAGTGCAATTAATGGGATATGAAATAAAGTCTCATTACCCAAAACGTCAGACCTGTTTCTTGGTGAGTACGAGAAATTAAGAATTTGGGACTCAGTGCTTGCTGCAGCCACAGCTTCACGGAAATTCATGAAGACTCTCCTTTCACGATTTCAGACAGTACAGCTCCAAAAACTAATTCTTCAGTTAGGTCGTTGCGATCTAATAGAGCGCGAAGGTTAGTTGTTAGCTTAACGACCGCGCCTGTAATTGTCTTCATATCTATTTTTCCAACAGCCAAGCTATCTGTCAGACTTGTTATTTCGTCCATTAGCTCAAGTAGTTTTAGCTCTTGGATTGTGTGTCTGTTAACTCGATACCAAGTCTCCCACTCCGACTTGAAGTTTGCAAATGTGTTAAGTGTTTCTTCTTTATAGTTGTTTCGCTTTAATACGCGCTGAAGAATCGAAACGCTTTTAATAGCGTTCGGGTCGCCGCCATTTCTGAGGAGGTAATAGGCCGGGCGAGAGATGGAAAGTATGTCGAGCATGTCATCGAGGGTCACGCTCGCTTTATCATTAAGCATGTCCTCGGTCATGCTGTCCTTTATTTCTTCTGATGATTTGCTTTCTATTAGTGATAGAAGCTGAATGATTAGAAGCCGAACTTCCTTCGGAGTCAAATTGATTTCACTGTATTTGTAAATTTGACTATGTGCGCTTGAGACGAAGTTATCGTCATCCTCATTCAAAATTTGCTGGCGAGGCACTAGCTTTAGGTGGGACAGGAAGTCGAGAACTTCTTTGTCGGTCTTTGTTGCTAGACTTGGTACAAGCTTTTTAGTTTCAGTTATGAGCGTTGTCGTGTGTTTGGATACAACATTGCCGGATTGTGCATCGTTGACCAACCCTTCGACATCATCGTCAAAATTAATGTTCGTTAAGATGACGAGAGAGTGGCAGGTGTCACCGAAGTTATCTACGTGTAACAACATCTTGCCGGCAAAGCTGTTGGGTAAGTCGTGGCCGTTTTTTTTGGTTTTCTTGATGCCAAATATCTCTAGGATATTGTAAAGATGGTTCTGCTTTGTCTTTGTTTTGACCTGTACGAAGCGGTAGTAAATCTCCCCGTCATCCAAAAACTTGACCACGTAATCTTCGTGGTAGTCGCAAAAGACTCGCTCAATAGCGCAGTCTTCGAGGAGTGCTAAGCATTCTAGGCTTGCGGCTTTGAATTGGGCCTTAAATCGGTGAATGGTATCTCTACCGTTCAACTCGCGAGCCTTAACTTCATGAAGTTTCATATATAGTGCTCAGCGTTCTTTGTCGGACTGGAGCCGGCTATTCTGAACGGTTGAGAAGCGCTGCAGTTGCGTGCCCCCCAAACGGTTCGGCGGCACACATGGCATTTAGTGAGGTGAGCGGCGCGTTCGAATGTGATCGCGATAGCAACAAGCTGCCGGGCTTGAGTAGCGCGATGTCGTGAGCGCAAATATTCACGATTAGCTTCCATTGCTAAGACCCTTGGGGCTGATGTTCTTTCAGTTGGTGCATCATATGCGGCTGATTGCCATCAGTAAACGATGCTGGGCGATCTAGGTTGCCGCGCACAATCTCCTCACTCTGTGTGGTAGATGATTATGTTGGCACTGTTCGGTGCCTTGTACTTGGCAAGACACCGCAGCCCACTGATCGTATCGGTGTGCTGTTCGCCATTTGAGATCGTATTTAAGACGAATAGGTGTTTTGTCAGACGTCCGTTTCTGCTCCGCCCTCAGAGGCTGCTTCTGGCCGAAAGTAGCTGTCGTTATTGGCGTAATGGCAGCTAAACGCAGAACATTCGGGCCGGAGTCACTGTGTATGGCCATCTGCTGCCATACAACGATCCTCCCTCACCAGTTATCCTGCGAACCCCGCGAATGACAGGAATCAGCCGTTTGGGCACAGCTTTTTAGGTTTTGTCCTACAGCCAGCATTTGAGATTTTCGATAGCGTCGGAGTGTCAGAAACTTAAGCCGGGATTCCCGAAGTGAACAAGGATGATTCATGAGTGAAATTGGAAACGTACTGAGACCCGCGCAACCTAACCCGCCAAGAAAAAAGGTCTACCGTGGCGTAGAACCGACCGACCTGCACGCCAAGCACTGGGCGGAATACCCTGAGGCTCCGGCAGAGAAGCCGGCGGCTGCAAAGCCAATAGCTGAACCTGGTTTCTACATCGTTCAGCAAGTCATGCCGCGCTCTGCACTGGAAGCTGCGTTGTTCGATAAGCCGGACGGTGCAACGCTTGAGAAATTCTCGCGCCTCAACCCTCACGTCACCGGTTACGCCAAGCCCGGGCAGCTCATCGTGTTGAGCGATCCGAACAACCCCCAGTGCACACGTGAAGAAGCGTTGCTCATGGAAGCGGCTCAGAAAGTGGACGCGGCACTCAAGCCTATGTCCGACGAAGAAGCGAGCTTCATGGTCCGCTATCGGAGCCAGATAGAATCCGTTCTTTCGCAAGGCTCTACATCAATCGGTGTCGGTGAATCGATCTTCGCCAAGAATCTTGAAGACGTGAAAACGTCGCTAAAGGAAATCGAAACGCTGCATCAGAAAAGCTTTCAGCGTGACGGTCACTTGCGTAGTTCGGAGTTTTTTGACGAGCGTGCACGACTGTTTGCCAAGCTTGATAGACAGCTCAACGGGTTAACCAGAAAGGGCATCGGTTTCCCGGATCATCCGAGTCTGAAATCAGCTCTCGGCATCTCAAGCAAAAGCCTGGTGCATCATTGGACCCTGGCCGGTGCTCCGGGACAGATTCCCGGTTACGCCACTCACGCAGAAGGTGTCGCCAGAGCAGCCAAGGTTGTGAAGTATGGTGGCTGGGTGGGTACAGCTGTAGGGGGCGGGGCGTCTTACATGAAGGTTCAAGAAGTTTGTGCAGCAGGCAACAAAGATGCCTGTGAAAAGATTAAATACACGGAGGGCGGTAGCTTCATTGGAGGGGTGGCCGGCGGCGCGGCAACAGGGGCAGTTTTGACAGCTCCAGTTGTAGGTGCGATTTGTGTAGGGCTTGGAGTGCCTACCGGCGGCCTGGGGACTCTGGCTTGCGGCGTAATAGTCGTAGCAGCAGGCTCATATGCTGGCGGTGCCATAGGAGGTGCCACTGGTGAACTCGCAGGTGAAATGATTTACGAGGTTACGAAATGAATACTGCAGAACTTATTGTCGGCGGTATGTGCGTAGTGGTCATTGCTCTGCTGATCGTTTGGATCGGTGTTGCCCTGTATATCGGAAACACCAAAATGGACTTGATCCTTGAGAACCTCAAGAACAGCTCTGCTGGAGTCAAGTTGGCTGCACTGAAACACGGCGGAGCTTGGGGAAGGCTGCTTTTGGTCGGAGGTGCATCCGGGCTCGTCACATTTGCAAATTTCTACACTCGCCGTGGCACTCTCAGCGTAGAGGATGTAAGCAACTTTCCGGCGCCACTCAAGCAGAAGCTTGTATTGATGCAATGGAGCGCAATTGTGCTGCTTTCTACGATGACGCTGCTAGCTGCTGTGGGGAAATCGGGAATACTCAAGTAACCAGGTAATCAATTTGTTCGCCCTAGTTTGAACGCTCGGAGGGGCTACAGACGAAGGCGCCACAAGAATGAAAAAGCTTTCAATCACAGCGTTCCTCGCTCTAGTGACCGTGCTCTACGTCGGCTACTACGAATCCCTTGAGGACGGGGACATCGAGACCATTGTCTTCATCAAGAAGCACCCGACGTTTCAAATGAAGTTCTACAACATCCACGCGAACGATGGAGAGATCAGGAAAGTAGAGCGCCTGACAGCAGAGGAGCGGGGATGGATTATTGATTACTGCAGGTATCGCTTGGGAATCGACACCGACCTGAAGACTCAGGATGACGTCGAGATATGTCGGCAAAAATAGAGCTGTTCATCTGGTCTAGGTTGTCAGTTACGACTGGCAATCTGGTCAGTTGGGATAACGGGACGAATCTGTTGAAGGATAAGTGACGAAATAAGTCCTCGATAAACACCAACGTTTAAAAAGACATCTCCAGACACTCTCTCAGGCTACATATCCTTGCGCCGTTGCCTACAGCTACGCCAGAATCCGCCGGCTTGTGCGCCTTGGGGACGGGTTCTATTGTGGTGCGGTCGCTGACGAATCAGTGATCGGATTTGACCGTCCGCCCAACATCAAGGCGCACCAGCGTTCTGCACGTGTTCAGGCATTGTCTGAAATCATGTCGCGGTGGCTGTGCGTGGGACACCTTCGGGTGTGCCGGATTCCTTGATGTCCGGTCGGTCAACCCGCGTACAGCTGCCACCCTGTTTGTTTGACCGCGAACGGTGGCAGCTCCAGTCATCAAGGAGCTTCACCATGATCAAACCAACACCCAACCCGCCCGAAACCGACTCGGTTTCCCCCTACGAATCCATCGATTCCAGAAAACTCCACGAAGCCGCCGACCGCGCGCTCGACCATTACCTCTGTCCGCCCGGCTCCACGCCGCCCCCACGCAGAACCCGCGGGATGTATGCCGTGACGGCGGACAACAAAAACGAAGAACTGCTGATTGATGCCAGTGAAACACTCGCCTCGGCCCAAACCATTGCCCAAAACATCGCCAGTCTGGTGCCGGCTTCGCAGCGTCGGGCGTTGGTGGGCATTGCGCAATTGATCATGCTCGGGGAGTTGGCGGTGAATCGGGCGTTGGATAATTTGCAATTGCCGGTGAAGCAGACCTCGGGATCACCTGCTAATTAAACGGGTGTCAATTCTGGAGCCTTCGCGAGCACGCCCGCTCCTAGAGAATAGGGGACTGAA
>NZ_JASCAF010000009.1:0-35175 GCF_029967985.1 Pseudomonas sp. V88_4 | reverse complement strand
CGTCGGGGATTCTCGGGGCGGCGAGCAAGGCGGGCAAGTTGCCGAGTCTGCCGGCGCCGATGCCTCCTAAAACTTCCTTGAAAACCCCGGGCCTGCTGGCGGGTGAGATGCTGTCATGACCACTGAAAATGCTGTTGTAAAACGTGAACCTCAGGTTGCGATCGTTCCTTTAAATGCCATCGACATTCAGGACGTCGCCAGCGGTGCGGCG
This sequence comes from Pseudomonas sp. V88_4, assembly GCF_029967985.1. Taxonomy (NCBI): domain Bacteria; kingdom Pseudomonadati; phylum Pseudomonadota; class Gammaproteobacteria; order Pseudomonadales; family Pseudomonadaceae; genus Pseudomonas; species Pseudomonas sp. V88_4. The sequence goes on along the minus strand of NZ_JASCAF010000009.1, from coordinate 34,964 downwards.
ACTTTCGATGCCTGGCTTCAATCCGCCAGCGGCGGGGTGGTCACCCTCGACCGGATCAAGAACGTTGCCGGCTCCTTGCCGGTGGTCGGCAACATCATGGCGCTGGTCGATGCGCTGGGTGACATCGTCACCCTGTCGAACGCCAAGCAGCGCGACTTGCTCGCGTGGGCCAGCCTTGGCATCAACCTGATCGGCGTATTGCCTTTACCACCGGCGATGGCAGCTGCACGGATGACCCTTCGTCCGACTCTGTTTCTGGTGCGCCAGGAGATGAGGGCCAGCAGCAAGTTGTTGCTCAGCACTTCCGTGATCGAGGTGCTGGTCGGTCACCTGAACGCCTCGATTATCGGCACGCTGGATGATTTTGTTGAACAGGCCAAAGGCAAGTTGCCCGGTATTTTGGCGGACGCTGGCAAGCTCGGCGAAGAAGTCGTTAACGAAATTGCCAAGGGCATCGAAGCGGTGGCGTTTGGCAATCTGGATGCCAAAGGTGATCTGAATGCAGCCAGCGCTCAGGCAAGCGCTGCGGCCGACCAATTCAAGAATGATCCGCTGGCGTCTTTCAGCAATATTTTTGGGGCTGCCAACAGCGCGCTGAAGTCAGCAGGCAAAGGCCTGGCCAACAGCGTGGCGCAAAATCTCGTCCCTGATGACTTCAAAAAAACCGTTTCCGACGAAACCAAAAAACTGAGGGCGATGGGCCCGGAACTACGCACCCAATTGAGCAAGCTGGACGACGAGTCCGTTCAGAACTCCATCGGTTGGTTGCTGCTGATCCTTTCCAGCGCCGTGACGTTGTGGCGCAAGCGCAATGCCAATGGCCAGAACGCCGCCGTCCACCCGGAGAAGACCGGACAGGCGAAGCGTACGGCATCTGAGGGGCAGTTGGCCGCCCACGGCCAACAGGCACCGGCGAAAGGCGCGCCCAATCCAAAGAAAGGTCCCTGCGAATGCGCCACGGACTTCAGCATCAATTTCGCCTTGGGTTCGGAAAGTCTCAGCCATTCCGATTTCAGCTTGCCCGGCCCATTCCCGATCGAATGGACACGCACTTATAACTCACGCCTCGACGCCTACGATCAGAGCGAGCTCGGCGCCCGCTGGATCAGCGAGTTCACCACACGTTTCGACTGCGTGGATGATGGCCTGACCTTCTACGGCGCCGACGGCCGTGACCACAGCTATCCGCTGCCCAAAGTCGGTCTGTTCCACTACCACGCCATCGAAAACATCACCCTCGTTCGTGCCAGCGAAGATCAGTTGCTGGTGTGTCACGGTTTCGAACGCAAGGAAACCTACGTCCGCCGTGGCCAGCGTTATGTACTGACCAACATTTCTCTGCGCAACGGCGCCGGGATCATGCTGCATTACGAGCATCGGCACGGCGAACAGTCGGTGCTTTCGGACCTGATCACCTATCAGGAAAACGACTTCACCAAAGTCCACCTGCACCTCGGCACGCTGATTGACGATCACGGCCGACTGACCGGTCTCTGGGAAATCCGCGACGGTGAACCGCAGCGACAACTTTGCGCCTATCAGTACGATGCTTTCGGCGATCTGATTCAAGCTCAGGACGAGAACGGCGCAGTCTGGTCGTATCAGTTCGAGCATCACCTGATCACCCGCTACACCGACCGCACCGGGCGCGGCATGAACCTGCAGTGGGACGGTCCGGGGTCCAAGGCCAAAGCCATCCGCGAATGGGCCGATGACGGCAGCTTCGACACGCGCCTGGAGTGGGACGAAAACATCCGTTTGACCTACGTCACCGACGCCCTCGGCAACGAGACCTGGCACTACTACGACATCCTTGGCTACACCTACCGCATTCGCTACGCAGACGAGCGTTCGGAATGGTTCTTCCGCGACGAGGCCAAGAACATCGTTCGCCGCGTGAATGCCGACGGCAGCACCGATCGCTACAGCTACGATGAACGCAGCAACCTGCTCGAACACATCCGTGCCGATCACACGGTTATTCATTACGCCTACGACGATCAGGATTTGCTGATCAAGATCAGCGATGCCGAGGGTGGTCAGTGGCAACGCGCCTATGACGACCAAGGCAACCTGGTCGAAGCGCTCGATCCGCTGGGCAACAAAACCGAATACGCCTACAACAAATCCGGTCAGCCCACGGCGATCAAGGACGCCAACGGCAACGAAAAGACGTTGGACTACAACGACGCCGGGCAACTGGTCGAGTACATCGACTGCTCAGGCAAGACCAGCACCTGGGAATACAACGAACTGGGGCAGATGATCTGCTTCACCGACGCCGCCGGTAACGCCACCGAATACGAATACAAGGCCGGCCAACTGGTGCTGATCAAGCACCCGGAAAAGACTGAAGAGCGCTTTGAACGCGACGCCGAAGGCCGACTGTTGACGCATGTCGACGGTCTCGATCGCTGCACCACCTGGAGCTATAGCGCGGCCGGTTTGATCGCCGAACGTGTCGATGCCGCCGAGCAAACCCTGCGCTATCGCTGGGACCGCCTCGGACGGTTAACCGCCCTGGAAAACGAAAACGAACAACGCGCGCACTTCCACTACGACCCGGTCGGACGTCTGTTGGAAGAACGTGGCTTCGACGGCCGCACCACGCGCTATCAATACGATGCTCAGACGGGTCGCCTTGCCCAATCGATCAATGGCAAACGTGTCATCTCGGTGAGCTTCGACCCGATGGGCCGCTTGACCGAGCGTCGCGCCACTCTGGGTGACCAATCGCAAAGCGAAACCTTTGCCTATGACGGCAACGGCAATATGGTGCTGGCCGACAACGCCGACAGCCGTCTGCAATGGTTCCACGACCCGGCCGGCAATCTGCTGCGCGAACACCAACATTACCTCGGACTGGAAAAGCCCACCGTCGCGATCTGGCAGCACGAGTACGACGTGCTCAATCAACGTGTTGCCACCGTTCGCCCGGACGGTCACCGCGTCAGTTGGCTCACTTACGGTAGCGGCCACCTGCTGGGCATGCGTCTGGATGAGCATGAACTGATCGGCTACGAACGCGACGACCTGCACCGCGAAATCGCCCGCCACCAAGGCAATCGCCTGCTGCAAACTCAAAGCTGGGACCCGGCCGGACGCTTGCAGGAACAACTGCTGGGGCGCAGCGATGACAAAAGCATCCTGCTCAAGCGCGAATACAAATACGACGCTGCCGGCCAACTGACCGACATCAACGACAGTCGTCGCGGCCCGCTCGCCTATCGTTACGATCCCGTCGGTCGACTGCTCAGCGCCGTGACGCGTCAAGGCGTTGAAACGTTCGCCTTCGACCCGGCCGGTAACCTGCTGGATGACAAGGCTGCTGAAATCCGCCGCCCACTGGATCTGACGCCACCGCGCAGCAAACTGGTCGACAACCTGCTGCGCGAATACGCCGGCACCCACTACGACTACGACGAACGCGGTAATCAGATCCAGCGCTGGCACAACGGCCAACGCAGCGATATGCGTTGGGACCTGTTTGATCGACTGGTGCATTTCGAAGATCCGCGCCTGTCCGTTGAATTCGCTTACGACGCACTGGGGCGCCGCCTGCACAAAAACTCCCGCGCGCACTACAAACAGCGCCCGGAAGCCGGTTCCCTTTGGAACAGAAACGAGCACGCCCGCAAACAGCGTGAACTGGGCTGCGGTTTTACGCTTTATGGATGGGATGGCGACAATCTCGCGTGGGAAAGCAGCCTGGCGCAGGGGGATGGCGAGCCGGGACGCACGGTGCATTACGTCTTTGAACCGGGCACTTTCATACCCGTCGCTCAAGCTGTGCGCCACGCGCCGATCAACCTCATGGGGCAGCCTGATTACAGCGGTGAATACAGCCTTGATGAGGATCCACTGTGGAATCACAAAACTACGGCATTACCGTTTGATGCGTTGGCCTGGTATCAGTGTGATCACTTGGGGACGCCGCAGGAACTGACGGATTCACATGGCAACATGGCTTGGACCGCGCAGTACAAGGCGTGGGGGCAGGTGACGGAACAGCGCTCGGAGTGGGCGCGGCAGCATGGCGTGACGAACCAGATACGGTTCCAGGGGCAGTATCACGATCATGAGACGGGGCTGCATTACAATCGGTATCGGTACTATGATCCCGCGATTGGTCGATTTGTAAGCCAAGACCCGATTAGCTATGCGGGTGGGTTGAATCTTTATTTTTACGGGGATAACCCCGTCGGACTCGTCGACCCATTAGGTCTGGCAGGCCATAAAGTAGGAGCGAATACGGCAGGACAAGACGTGTTGGCTCGCGGTGTTCACGTTAACGTTAACGGGTCTGGCTTGCCTCCCGCCGGTGGTCACATTGCTCTTAAACCGAACGCTGAAGGAACGCATGTTGTACTCGAACCGGCCGACAAGGCAACGCGAGCGATGCCCAACTCGCAATGGGGTAAGGCATGTGAGTGTGTTCTAAAATACCTCGACAAACCGAGCAACGTGGATCGACTTACCAAAGCTGCACAGGCCGGAGTCGACGCAAATCCGAATTCTGCACGTGTGCCGGAACTGAAACAGGTCGGTACCATTCTGAGTGGGCACCATGCCGCAGGAACGAACCCGGTAGCGCGTAAATAAGGGAATATATGATTTCTACTGATTTTTATAAGCTGATTACGCTGTTTTTAGAAGGAACAGGTAATCTTCAACCAAATATTTTTGGATTGAACGATTTCTCTGAGTCGGAATTTATAAATGCTGATTTTGAGTTGGTTGGGGATCTGGGTGATTTTCATTTTTTCGAGAAGGAATACAGCGTTTCTTATTTGCGTCGAAAAATATCGATTGTATTTAAGCAATACTTTTTTGTAAGTGAGGCATTAGGGTGCGGCCTTGGTGTTGCATGTGGGGTGAGGCTGACTTCTCTTTTGAAAAAGCAACCATTTGCTTCAGCGCTGAGGCATATGGGCGATAATCGGATTTCGTTCTATTTTTCCGAAGATGAAAGTGAAGGGGCACTGATTTTTGATGAAAGGATTGTAATAAGATTTGGTCGGCGATCCAAAAGAAGCTCATACATGATTTCCACTGTTGAGTGCGATTTTGATAATGAGCGCTTTAGTGAAATAGCAAGGAAAGCAGTGCGTGAAACATACGAGTGCCTTACTCCCGATTCGATGATAAGCGAAGCCAGTTCAAAAGGCTGCTCAAATGCTTTCAAACGGCTGGTTCGACAGATTTATTTGGGCAGTACTATGCAATGAATAGTGCCATCCGCTCACAACTAAAAGAGTGATAGCATGACTTTTGCTTTTTATAAATTTGTCACCTTTAAAGGTTTTAATCTTTAAAGCTTTCGGGATAAAGGTCTCAATCTATGAAAAGGCTGACTGAGTTCACTGTGCACGGGACCGCTGTCGGTAGTGATGCGAGTATTCAGCTGGATGAGGTTTCGATTCTTGCTGATCCACAATCGATTAGAGAGCTTGGTGTTTTTCTTATTAATGCATCGTATGAGATGTCAACGAATAGTCTTGAGCATATGCACCTTCAAGATGTAGTTGAAGACTTCGACTATGACGCGAATGTGGACTTCATCGCGTTGAATAACAGCTTGGTGAGGCCTGTGTAAGTATCGGATCATGAGTCATGAATACAAGCTGGTGTTCGGCGACACAACCTCTGCTAGCAAAGTAATGAAGAAAATAAAGGGCAGCGATGCATGTATTCGCGCACAACAACCTGGCGACCTCTACCTGAAAGATCAGTCGCTCAACAGTCGCGCTAATTATGACGCTCGATTGATCTATGAAAGTGAAAGCGTTTTGTGGCTTCAGGTCAACTTTAAGTCATTGAACCTATACCAAACCTTGCTCTCGGCGTTGGGTGACAGCGACTATAGATGTCTTGAGGATGGTGATGATGAGGTGCCGCTTAAGGATGCATTTCGCATCAAGGGCAATGTTTGAAGAACGCTTGAATGTCTGCATCGTGCATTAGTGCGAATAAACAGGCCTTGGTCAAAGGAGTGACAACATAAAAGACGCAATCCGCCTCGGCGACTCCACCACTCACGGTGGCAAGGTCCTCGAAGCATTCTCCCGGACAGATCTCAATGGCAAACCGATTGCCGGAGTCGGTCACAAGGTCAGTTGCCCATTGTGCAAAGGGGTTTTCCCGATCGCCGAGGGCAGTAGCACCTACACCGTCGATGGCGTGCCCATCGCGCTGGACGGTATGAAAACCGCCTGTGGTGCAGCGCTGATTGCCAGTGGCCCGAAAGGCGCCGTAATCAGCTGAGTCTCTGAGTTTCTTTTGCCCCTGTTTGCCCCGGTCGATATCCAGAGTGGGCAGCAGATAGTCCAGGGGTTCAAAAAGCAAAAAGATCGCAACCTGCAACAGCTCCTACATCAGGATCAATTTTCCCCTATAGACGCTGCCACAGCCTGCGATCTTTTGCTTTCACTTCGCCGAAAACTTCAACACCACGCTCTGGGTGTAGGTCTGGCCGGGATCCAGACGGGTGCTCGGGAAGTTCGGCTGGTTCGGCGAGTCTGGATAGTGCTGAGTCTCCAGGGTGAATGCGCCCCAGTGCGGATAGACCTTGCCACCCTTGCCCTTGAACGTGCCGTCGAGGAAGTTGCTGGTGTAGAACTGCACGCCGGGTTCGTTGGTGAACAGCTGCAAGTGGCGACCGGATTGCGGGTCGCTGACTTCGGCGGCGAGTTTGCTGACGTCACCCTGGGTGTCCAGCGCCCAGTTGAAATCGAAGCCACCTTGTTTCTCTTCAGCGAATTTCAACTGCGGATGATCGGCCTTGATGTGCTGGCCGATGGCGGTCGGTTTGGTGAAGTCCATCGGCGTGCCGGCCACGGGCGCCAGTTCGCCGGTCGGAATCAGTTTGGCGGTGACCGGGGTGTAATGGCTGGCGTGCAGGGTGGCGACTTGCTTGAGGATGTCGCCATTGCCGGCGCCGGCGAGGTTGAAATAGCTGTGGTTGGTCAGGTTGAGTACCGTCGGTTTGTCGGTGCTGGCCTTGTAGTCGATGCGCAGTTCGTTGCTGTCGGTGAGGCGGTAGGTCACTTCGGTGGTGAGGTTGCCGGGGAAACCCATTTCGCCATCTGCCGACAGGTAGGTCAGGGTCACGCCGACCGAATCCTTGTCCTTGGTTTCCTTCGCCTTCCAGACCTTTTTGTCGAAGCCCTGAGTGCCGCCGTGCAAGGCGTTGGTCTTGTCGTTCTGCGGCACTTGGTAGCGCTTGCCGTCGAGTTCGAAAGCGCCATCGGCCAGACGATTGCCGAAGCGGCCGATGGTCGCGCCGAAGTACGCGGTGCCTTTCTGGTAACCCTGCACATCGTCGAAGCCGAGGACGATGTCGTCGAGCTTGCCGTGTTTGTCCGGCACTTGCAGCGCCTGCAAGGTCGCGCCGTAGGTGATGACCGTGGCCTGCATGCCGTGGCTGTTGCGCAGGATGTATTGCTCGACGGGCGTGCCGTCATTGGTCTTGCCGAAGGCTTTGTGTTCGCTGGTCAGGCCGGCGGCCTGGGCGGAGAGGGTGGCGATCATCAGGGACAGTCCGAGGCCGCAGAGTGAGTGTCGGGATTGAAGCATGGGTTGACCTTCCTTTTTGTTGTTGTTTTGAAAATCGATAAATAGTCATGCTAATTAATGGATGAATTGGAATTTATAGCGGATTAAACGGTTAATGCAAAAATAAAGTCGGACTAAATTGCTTGGGCCGCGTGCGCCGAAGGTCGGGAATCCACGCCGGCACTGCACTTTTGCGAAATCCCCGGCTCTATCCATGGCCAGGGTGCGGTGACTTCCGCCGCACAGGAACGTGTCCGTCAAAGAATTCATGCCGAGAGTTTTGCACCCCATCGCTGCATTCATTCATCGCCCGTGCCTGCTGCTGGCCTGCCTGTCGACGCTGCTGCTCGGTGGTTGCAGTCATCAGGACGGCAACAATTTCATCACCCAGATGCGCGAGGGCAGGCCTCAGGAGTTTCTCCAGACCAGTGTTGACCGCATGGCCACCCTGGCGATGCGCGACAACCTCGACAGCCTCTATCGCTTGATGGGCAAGTTGTACCTGCGCAACCCGGACGAGCTGCGCAAATCCGGCTTTCTCGACATTCGCACGGCGGTCAAGCAGGTGCGACTGGCCATTGAACAACAGCAACCTTTACCGACCCTCGGCGGCAAGAAAGACCTGGCCGCGCTGAGCTATGCCATGAGCCCTGAATTTCTCGGCGACCGGGTCGGCGCGTTCATCTATGCGATCGGCAGCATGCTGGTCACCGCCCACGGCAACCGCACCGAGTTCTACATGACCGATGCGATCAACCCGACCTTCGTCAACAACGCCGCGCGCAACATCGAGAAAGCCACGTGGATCCTCGCCCAGCGGCAGAACAAGGAGGGGCAGCCACTGCTGTTTTCCAATGAGATTTCCGAGGAGGGCAGCAACCTGAGCTTCGCCACGGAGTTCGGCAAAATCGTGGCGCGCCTGGATCTGCTGACCCAGATGCTCGACGAGCGCTACCGGCGCATCGGGCTGAATTACGCCCAGAGCCTGCTGTTCCTGAATTTTCTGCCTGTGCAGTGAAATGGCATAACGATAGATCGGATCGATATAGGTGGTTATAAGAAAAATCGCTATGCTGCGGGCCAGATTTTTCCTGTCGTCTTCTGGATGTCTTAATGGAATTGGCAAATTTCGGTCTGGTGGTTGCCGGGCTGGTGGTGGGGTTCATCGTCGGCATGACCGGTGTCGGCGGCGGTTCGTTGATGACGCCGATCCTGCTGTGGTTCGGTATCAACCCGGCCACGGCGGTGGGCACCGACCTGCTGTATGCCGCCATTACCAAATCCAGCGGCGTGCTCGTCCACAGGAAGAACAAGAACATCGACTGGGCCATCACCGGCTGGCTGACCCTGGGCAGTGTCCCGGCGGTGGCCATGACCTTGTGGTTCCTCAGCACCCTGCACACCGCACCGGACGCGATGAACGTCATCATCAAGCAGGCGCTGGGCTACGTGCTGTTCGCCACGGCGCTGGCGATTCTGTTCAAAAAGCGCCTGCTGGAATTCGCCCATAAACGCGCCGGCGGCAACTACAACCCGAGCGGCGCGCGCCTGAATGTCATGACCGTAATCACCGGTCTGATCCTCGGCACCATGGTCGCCCTGACCTCCATCGGCGCCGGCGCCCTCGGCACTGTCGCACTGTTCATCCTCTATCCGCTGCTGCCGACCCGCCGCCTGGTCGGCACCGAAATCGCCCATGCGGTCCCGCTGACCCTGGTCGCCGGCCTCGGCCACGCGAGCATGGGCAACATGGATTGGGGCGTGCTGGGCTTTCTGCTGGTCGGCTCGTTGCCGGGCATCTGGCTCGGCAGCCACCTGACCGGCCGCGTCTCCGATGAATTGTTGCGCCCGTGCCTGGCGACGATGCTGGTATTGATCGGTTACAAGCTGGCGTTCTGATCGGCGAGCATCCATAACCCGGAAAGCTCAAGCGTCAGCTGACGCGGCATGAAAGGTAAACAAATGGGCACAGGGTCGCGCCCAACCGGTTGCGCAAAATCGGTGCTGACCTAAGCTTTGGGCAAGGCGAAACACTTTTGCCGGGCACCACCCGGAACAATCGCCGCGATGCGCAATCATTAGAGCGTGGATATCAAAAGGAGATGCGCATGCTCATCAGGTCACTGACCCTGACACTCTTGCTGGCGATTGCCGGCCCCCTGTTCGCCGCCGACGGCGATTCCCCACTGGACGTCGACAAAGGCATCTACCGCCCGGTGATCGTGATCGCCTCCAGTACGGTCGATCCTGCCTGGGTCAGTCTGAAAAAATCCTTGGACGACCCGGCCAACAAACAAGGTATCGCCGACCGCAAGATCAAGGTCTACACCATCCTGAGCATGAGTGGTCAGGTCGATGGCAAAAGCCTCGAGCAGCAGCAAACCATGGCGCTGTTGCGTTCGCTGAAGCTGGGCGCCGGGGCGTATCCGAAAGTCTTCCTGGTGGGTAAGGATGGAGAGACCAAACTGACGGCTTCGGGGGATGAAGCGGCGGCGGTCGACCTGAAGAAAATCTTCGACACCATTGATGCGTTGCCTGCCGCTGAAAAAGAAGCCACTTCCACCGTGGTCACGGCGCCGGCTGCTGCAGAACCGACCCCGGCCAAGGGTGCGAAAGGCACGAAACCGGCCAAGCCAACCAAACCGGCCAAGCCGCCGGAAATGCCGGATGATTGATTGAGGCAGGCTCTGAATAAAAATGGCGAACGTTGTAAAGCGTTCGCCATTTTTTTGCCCGCCGGAATGACCGCGATACTTTGAATATCAGGGCAGGAGCTGACGGATGACATTGACCAGAACCGGAGAAAAAGCCGCGAGCTGGCCATTCTTGGGAGTCAGCATGTCATCAAGGAGAATGCCCAGAAGCTCTTCATCTTCAAGGTCATCGGGTTGCATGCCTCCTGTAAATATCAGCTGATCAACCAGCTGTTTCCGCGCCCCTATGAGTCCGCGATTGCTTTCTTCGGTGTGACCGAGATTCAAAATTTCCAGAGCTGAATTTGCGCGGTCAGTTTTGCCGGTCACTCTACCGGACAGGTAAAACTTCAATTCCGACTCGCATTCCTCCATCAAGGGCGTCAGATCCAGTGGGCGCGTGCCTCGATGATGTCCACATTGATTCTGGCGCTGGCAACTGGCGACGATGTTGGTGAACTCCAATGTGCGATTGGGGGCTTTATCCTGGGCTTCAACGTGTTCGTTATGTGAGTCATCGACTGCAATGGTCTGGCAGCAATAGGCGCAAAGGCTGAATTGTTCTGCGATGCAGGCTGTGCGCAAAGTCACACGTTCTTCGCCGGACAAGTCCTGGTAACGCGATGTTGTGTTGGCTCGTTTCCACCTGATGAGTTGTTCCGGCTCGGGTCCCTTAGTGATCTTACGCACGGCGCAACTCCAGCTTGCGCAGCAACAGCGCGGCTTTCGCCAGTTCGATATGACCGTTTGGAAGTTCTTCTGCCAGTTCGGCGAAGAGTTTCTGTGCGGCTTCCAGATCACCGTCCTGCAAGCGTTCGAGCAGCGCGTTCAAGCGTTTTTGAACGTCGCTGTTGCGGATATCGGTGTCCATGACTTCCAGCAGCACCTGATTGGCATCGAGACCGTACAGGCCGTTGTGTTCGTGGAGTTCACCGTCATTGAGCACGTAAACCAGAACATCTTTTGCGTCGCTGATGACCAGTGGCGAATGGGTGGTCAGCACGAACTGGCAGTTGGGGAAGGTTTCGCTCAGTTGGCGGATCAAGCTGCGTTGCCATTTTGGGTGCAGGTGCAAATCCACTTCGTCGATCAGCACGATGCCGTCGCCGTGGAGCGGGTTGTCCAGCGACTGGTTCATCATCGCCAGGCGGCGGGCGATGTCACCGACCAGTGCCATCATCGACTTCTCGCCTTGGGAGAGTTGGGCGACGTTGAGGGTGACGCCGTCCTTGTCGATGGCCATGTGCAGGCGCGGTTTGCGTTGCACGCGCAGGTTGGTGAAGCCGGGCATGAACGCGGCGATGGCGGAGCGGACGGCAGTCAGTTGGCGGTCGCGGGAGGAGGCTTTCAGTTTGGACAGGGTTTGCCAGACCTCGCTGTCCGGGCCGAATTTCTCGGAGATTTCAGCCAGTGCAGAGTCGGAAATGCCGGTTTCGTTTTCGCTGTCTTCGCGCTCGCGGAACCATTCGAAGAAACGGCGGAAGTCGACGCCTCGGTTTAGTGCGTTGTCGTAGCCGTCTAGTTGGTCAAAGGTGTGTTTGGTTTTTATTTTTAACGGGATTTCTAGAACCGAGCGTTCTACTGGATAGTAGGCAACTAACGGTAACGATGCCCTTTCATTAGTGGTTAGTTGATTGCGGTAATGATCTGCCAGCAGGCTCGCTTCCAGCAGTGAGCTATGAAGATTAGCTTTTCGTCCACGACGAACACGTACAAGGCCCCAAATGAACAGAGAGGCGTCAGAATCAGCATTAGGAAGTTTTGTGCGCGGATGAGAAGTATCGGCAATCTGAATGAGGACAATGCTGCCATTGGTACCCATCCGAATGTCTTCGTCGGAAATGTGGTTTCCGCTGCCTTTCTCATTACGAATTCTGGCGATAAACCAACTTAAAGAAGTAGCTAGTGACTTCAGCAGGGTGGTTTTTCCGGCGCCGTTGTTTCCTACGAGGACCGTGACATTTGATGGGTGCGCGTTCGTTGGTGCTAGCTGAATCTCCAACTCGGCAAATCTGCCGATATTTTCGATAAAAAATTTGTTGATTTCCATTACAACGCCCTTCGAGGGTCAGTCGGTTTAAAAGCTTTGGCGCGCATTATGTCATCCCCGGCCACGGATTGATTCGATGGAGTGTAGATACTCCACTTCACCCGGTCACCCATGAAAATAGTTGCCGCATATTCCCACTGGAATGAGCTGCGCAACACCCTTCAAATCCATCGGATTTTTCCTGCGACGCGCGGCGGCACTGAGGAACTGGTGCTCCCAGAGCCGTGCCGATAACCTTTCCGAGCCGCTGCAAAATCAGCGGTCGGATGTGGAAGTCCGGTGAATCCCGAAAGCGCATGTGCGCCTGTAAACACTTGTTGGCGCCTTTTATGCCAACATTGTTTGCTTATGGCAGCTATGCGCAGGAGCACGCTCGAGTGCACCGGGTTTTTTCGGGGTCCCGGACTTCCACACCTGCGCAAAGCTGCCACCCTCTCGTGGAAGGGAGCTCGGCAGTTTTTTCTCTAACTGCACGAGATCTTCACGCATGAAAAAAATTGATTCGAACGCAGCCGAAAACCCCGCGAACCCGGATTCCCCCGAACACATCGCCAACCCCAAACCCCGGTACATCCCCATCACCGGCATCGACTGCCAGATTCCCTGCCTCCTGATCGACCGCGAAGCCCCGGTAGACGTACTCCACGGCACCGCCGCCTACCGATTACGCAGCGTAACTCAACTGCTGGAAACACTTTCCCTCAGCGACGGCATCGGCCACGACGCCTTGCTGCTGCAGGACTTCGCCCGAGTGCTGGCAATCCCTTTGCGCGACAGTTGCGATCTGATGGATGTACTGGGCTGGAAGCTACAGGCGTAGTTTTCAACCTCCCAAACAAAAACGGGCGACCCTCTCAGGTCGCCCGTTTTTTATGGCGTGATTACCGGGTCAATTCACCCAGAATCTTGTGCGCGATTTTCACCCGCTCTCCATTCGGATAATTGCGGTTCGCCAGAATCACGATCCCGACTTTCTTCGACGGCACGAACGCGACGTAGGCGCCGTAACCCCCGGTGGAACCGGTCTTGTTCAGCAGCACGTTCGCCGGTTCAGGCTGTGGCGGATTCAGCCATTTGACCTTGTGCGCCTCCATGGCCATTGGCGTCGAGTTGCCGTCCAGCAGGCGTTCGAGGCTGATCGGGTAGGTGTAACGTTCCCAGCCCAGGCCCTGAGTCATGTCGCTGACGGTGTAGTAGCCGGTGTGGGTGAGGGCGATGGCTTTTTGCAGGGGTGTTTCGAGTTTCGCGGTGTCAAGGTTGGCCTGGACGTATTGCAGCAGGTCGGCGGCGCTGGTTTTCACGCCGTAGGCTTCGGAAGCCAGTGCGCCGGGGCTGACGCGAACGGGTTTGTTGTTCTTGTCATAGCCTTGGGCGTAGAGCTTTTGTTCAGACGCCGGCACCGACAGGAAGGTGTGCTTGAGTCCGAGTTTCGGCAGCAGGGTTTCGGTCATGACCTGATTGAACGGCTGGCCGAGGCTTTTTGCCGCCAGATAACCGAACAGGCCGATGCTCGGGTTGGAATACAGGCGATGGCTGCCGGCCGGATACGTCGGTTTCCATCGTTGGTAATAGCCGAGCATCTTGTCGGCAGAATCCGCAGCATCCGGGAATTGCAGCGGCAGGCCGCCGGCAGTGTAGGTGCCCAGTTGCAGCAGGCTGACGTGGTCGAAGGCGCTGCCTTTCAGTTCGGGCCAGTGCTGGCTGGCCGTATCGGAGAATTGCAGTTTGCCGCTGGTTTGGGCGTAGGCGGCGAGGGTCGCGGTGAAGGTTTTGCTTACCGAGCCGATTTCGAACAGGGTGTTTTCACTCACTGCCTGCCCGGTGCTTTTGTCGGCGACACCGTAGTTAAAGTAATGTGCCTTGCCATCGACGGTCACGGCCACGGCCAGTCCCGCGATGTCCTGTTGCTGCATGACCGGGGTCACGGTGGCCTTGACCAGCGCCTGTAACTGATCGTCGGTTTGTGGGGCGGCCAGGCAGGTGGCGGCGCTGAAGAAAAGTCCGAAAGCGCTGTAGGACTTGAGTTTTATCAGGTTGGTCGAAGACATGTTTGAACCACTCTCCATGAGTGTTGATGGTGTTATCCCGCTACACTGCGAGCGTTTTTTCATTGGGCTGCTGATCGGCGCCGCCAAATCTAGGCAGTCCGTTGTCTTTCGGCAAACGATGAAAACTCGGATGAGCCATTAGAAAAATTTGGGATTAGGCATGATTCGACCTCAATTGCCTTTGAATGCATTGCGCGCCTTCGAAGCCTCTGCGCGTCATTTGAGCTTTACTCGCGCCGCCGTGGAGTTGTGCGTGACCCAGGCGGCCGTCAGCCATCAGGTCAAAAGTCTGGAAGCGCAACTCGGCGTGATCCTGTTCAAACGCCTGCCCCGTGGGCTGATGCTGACCGGCGAAGGCGAAACCCTGCTGCCGGTGCTGACCACGTCATTCGATCATATCGCGCAGATGCTCGAGCGTCTGGCGGGCGGGCACTATCGGGAAATGCTCACCGTCGGCGCGGTCGGGACTTTCGCCGTGGGCTGGTTGTTGCCGAGGCTGGCGGACTTTCAGGCGAAACATCCGCTCATAGATTTGCGGCTGTCGACCAACAACAACCGGGTGGATGTCGCCGCCGAGGGACTGGATTACGCGATCCGGTTTGGCGCCGGGGCGTGGCACGGTATAGAAGCGACCCGTTTGCTGGAGGCGCCGTTGTCGGTGCTCTGCGTGCCGGAAATCGCCCGGCAACTGCACACGCCGGGGGACCTTCTGCAGCAGCGTTTGCTGCGTTCCTATCGCACCGATGAGTGGCCGGAGTGGTTTCATGCGGCCGGTCTGGCGACCCATGCCGCGCCGCCCCAGAGCATCGTGTTCGACTCATCGCTGGCGATGATGGAGGCGGCGTTGCAGGGCGGCGGGGTGGCACTGGCGCCGCCGTTGATGTTTGCCCGGCAACTGGCGGCGGATCTGATCCGCCAACCCTTTGCCATTGAAATCACCACCGGCAGCTATTGGCTGACGCGGTTGCAGTCACGGCCGGAGACGTCGGCGATGGCGGCGTTCAAGCATTGGATGCTGGAAATTTCAGGCTAGTGAAAGTCCTTGTGGGAGCGAGCTTGCTCACGATGACGGCCTCAAATTCGAAAAAATTATCGACTGACACTCCGCCATCGCGAGCAAGCTCGCTCCCACAGGGAATTGCGTTGAATCCGGTTCAGCGCACCAGGCAGGGACGTTTGTTATCAAACTTCCAGCCCGGAATCAGAAACTGCATCGCCACACTGTCATCCCGCGCACCCAGTCCCATGCCTTTATAGAGCTCGTGGGCCTTGGCCACCTGATCCATGTCCAACTCCACGCCCAGCCCCGGCTTCTTCGGCACCTGCACACAACCGTCGACGATTTGCAGCGGTGCCTTGGTCAGGCGCTGGCCGTCCTGCCAGATCCAGTGGGTGTCGATGGCGGTGATCTCGCCCGGCGCGGCGGCCGCGACGTGGGTGAACATCGCCAGGGAAATGTCGAAGTGGTTGTTGGAGTGCGAGCCCCAGGTCAGGCCCCATTCGTGGCACATCTGCGCCACGCGCACCGAGCCCTGCATGGTCCAGAAGTGCGGGTCGGCCAGCGGAATGTCCACCGACTGCAACTGAATTGCGTGACCCATCTCGCGCCAGTCGGTGGCGATCATGTTGGTGGCGGTTTTCAGCCCGGTGGCGCGGCGGAATTCGGCCATTACTTCACGGCCCGAGTAACCGTTTTCCGCACCGCACGGGTCTTCGGCGTAGGCCAGCACATGATGCTGGTCGCGGCACAGACGGATCGCTTCTTTCAGTGACCACGCGCCGTTCGGATCGAGGGTAATGCGGGCGTCAGGGAAGCGCTCGGCCAGTGCGGTCACCGCTTCGATTTCCGCATCGCCGCTGAGTACGCCGCCCTTGAGCTTGAAGTCCTTGAAGCCATAGCGCGCGTGGGCAGCTTCGGCCAGATGGACCACGGCTTCGGCGGTCATGGCTTTCTCGTGACGCACGCGGAACCAGTCGTTGTCGGCATCCGGTTCGCTGCGATAGGCGAGGTCGGTTTCCCGGCGATCGCCCACGTAGAACAGATAACCGAGCATCTTCACTTCATCGCGTTGCTGACCTTCGCCGAGCAATGCCGCCACCGGCACGTCGAGGTGCTGCCCGAGCAGGTCGAGCAGGGCGGCTTCGAGCCCGGTGACCGCGTGAATGGTGATGCGCAGGTCGAAGGTTTGCAGGCCACGGCCGCCGGCATCGCGGTCAGCGAAGGTCTGGCGCACCTGATTGAGAATCTTCTGATAAGTACCGATCGGACTGCCGACCACCAGGCTGCGGGCGTCTTCGAGGGTCTGGCGGATGCGTTCGCCGCCGGGCACTTCACCGACGCCGGTGTGGCCGGCGTTGTCCTTGAGGATGACGATGTTGCGGGTGAAAAACGGCCCGTGGGCGCCGCTCAGGTTGAGCAGCATGCCGTCGTGGCCGGCCACCGGGATGACTTGCATTTCGGTGATGATCGGAGCTTTGGCGATGTCGTGTGCGGTCATTTGGGATTGTCCTTTCAAGCGTGTTTCGGCGCGGCATCGGCCACGACGACGTCAGGGGCGGATTTGGGTGTCATGCGGGCGGCGAACACGATGATCGCGGCAATGATCGAGGTCGCGGCCAGGCCATAGAGGCCGCCCTGGATCGAACCGGTGTGTTGTTCCAGCAGGCCGAACGTGGTCGGAGCGACGAAGCCGCCGAGGTTGCCCACCGAGTTGATCAGTGCGATCACGGCAGCGGCGATCCGTGCATCGAGGTAAGCCTGCGGAATCGGCCAGAACAGCGACGAAGCGGATTTGAAACCCAGCGCAGCAAAGCAGATCGCGACGAAAGCGAAGATCGGCCCGCCGGTGGTGGACATGAACATCCCCGCCGCGGCGATCAACAGCGCCGTGGCAACCCACGCCTGCTGATGCTTCCATTTCGCCGAGAACGAGGCGAACGCATACATGCCGATGATCGACAGCAGCCACGGAATCGAGTTGAAGAGGCCGACCTGGAAGTCGCTCATCTCGCCCATTTTCTTGATGATGCTCGGCAGCCAGAACGTCGCGGCGTAGATTGTCAATTGAATGAAGAAATAGATCAGGCAGAACAGGATGATCTGGCGGTCCTTGAGCAGTTTGCCCAGCGACGGCCGGATCGGGGTCGCGGCTTCACGGGCCTTCTGTTCATCGTCGATGGCTTTGACCAGCGCATCCTGTTCGGCACGGGTCAGCCATTTGGCGTCGTGGGGTTTCGCATCGAGCCAGAACCAGACGAATACGCACAGGCCGACCGAGAACATCCCTTCAATGAAATACATCCACTGCCAGCCGTGCATGCCGAGACCTTCGATCTGCAGCAACAGACCAGACAACGGGCCGGAAATCAGCGAGGCCACGGCCGAACCGCTCAAGAAAATCGCAATCGCCTTGCCGCGCTCGGCCCCCGGCAACCAGCGGGTGAAGTAGTAGATCACCCCGGGAAAGAACCCGGCCTCGGCCACGCCGAGCAGAAATCGCAGGATGTAGAAGTGGGTTTCGTTCTGGATGAACGCCATGCCGGCGGCCACCAGACCCCAGGTGAGCATGATGCGGGTCAGCCAGATTCGCGCGCCGACCTTTTGCAGCAGCATGTTGGAGGGGACTTCGAACAGCGCGTAACCGATGAAGAACAGCCCGGCACCGAAACCGTAGGCCGCGGCACCGATGCCAAGGTCGTGTTCCATGTGGGTGCGGACGAAGCCGATGTTCACCCGGTCAATGTAATTGACGATGAACATGATGACGAACAGCGGCAGGACGTGGCGTTTGACTTTGGCAATGGCGGAGGACAGCACGGAATCGGCGCCCTCGTTCATCCCGGCAATGGATGATTTCACTTGGTTTTCTCCCACTCGTTATTTTTATGCGGGGTGTGTCTGGGTGTTGCGTTGTTGATAGACATCATACAACTAGATTTTTTTGTCCTACAAGCGGGGGTGCTCAATCAAATTTATCTACGGAGAGCTTTTTTTATGCTTTTTTGGATTTTAGATGCCGGATTTGTTGGGCTTTACGCAATGTCCGCCGAGTGTTGCGCGGAGGGTTTGGCTAGCGATCATGAGGTGGCTGCCCGGAATGGTAGAGGGCTTTTCGAGCAAAAATCTGTTGTTGTCATACAAGTTGTAGGCTTCAAATCATAGGAGCTCATACAAGTCCTCGCCTCCAGTGCTACGATCGGTCTGCCCCGATCACCGGAACCGACCATGCAAGACGACATCGACGCCCCCGCCCGTAAACGCGCGCACAACCTGGCCCATGACCTAGTGGAGAAACTGACTCAGAGCATCCTGCTCGGTCAGATGCTGCCCGGTGACAAGTTGCCGTCGGAAAACTTGATCGTTCAGGAGCACGGCGTCAGCCGCACCGTGGTGCGCGAGGCAATTTCCAAGTTGCAGGCGTCGGGGCTGGTGGAAACGCGACACGGCATCGGCACGTTCGTGATCGAGCGCGCACCGGAGCAGGGGTTGCGACTGAATGTCGACACCGCGCTGGGGGTGCGCAGCATTCTTGAATTGCGCATGGGGCTGGAGACGCAAGCGGCGGCACTGGCCGCGCAGCGCCGCACCGAGCAGCAAGTGGGGCAGATGCGTCAGGCACTCGATGACTATCAGCGTCTATTGGCCAACAACGACAGCTGCGTTGAAGCCGACCGGCGCTTTCACCTGCTGATTGCCGAAGCCACCGGCAATGTCTGCTTCACCGAAATCATGCAGCACCTGGGCAGCGCAATGATTCCGCGCACCCGGGTCAACGCGGCCGAGCGCGGGGCGGTGGATTTGAGCAAGCTCGGGCAACTGGCGAACCTGGAACATGAGGCGATTTTCAACGCAATCAAACGCCAGGATTCGGAAGCGGCGCGTGCGGCGATGTGGCTGCACCTGAGCAACAGTCGCGACCGGTTTTCGGCTCAGGGGTAAACCAAAGGAATAAAGCGGAGCTTTCTCAGTCCTTATCCACATCGCGCATCAACAAGCCGAAGCGCAAATCCACTGCATCCGGAATCGGCAGATACACCGTGTGCCCGTCCCCCGGCGCCACGTCGATGGCGTCTCCCTTCAGGTTCTGCAGTTCATGCAGATCAAAATGGAAGTTGCCCTTGGGTGTCATCAATTCCAGATGATCGCCCAGCGCAAAGCGGTTCTTCACCTTGACCTCGGCCAGCCGATCCCGACGCTCGCCGGTCAGTTCGCCCACGAACTGCTGACGCTCCGACACCGAGCTGCCGTTCTGGTAGTTCTGGTATTCGTCATGCACATGGCGGCGCAGGAAACCTTCGGTGTAGCCGCGCTGGGCGAGGGATTCCAGATCGGTCATCAGGCTGCGGTCGAACTCGCGGCCGGCCACCGCATCGTCGATGGCCCGGCGATAGACCTGGGTGGTGCGCGCGCAATAGAAGTGCGATTTGGTCCGGCCTTCAATCTTCAGTGAGTGCACGCCCATGCGGGTCAGGCGTTCGACGTGCTGCACGGCGCGCAGGTCTTTGGCGTTCATGATGTAGGTGCCGTGCTCGTCTTCGAAGGCCGGCATCATCTCGCCGGGGCGGTTGGCTTCCTGCAACAGGAACACCTGATCGGTAGGGGCGCCGAGGCCGAGGGTCGGCTGCGGTTCGAAGGTCTGCACGATTTCACCGAGATGATTTTCGCTGGCTTCCTGCGCCGAGTATTTCCAGCGGCAGGCGTTGGTGCAGGTGCCCTGATTGGCGTCGCGCTTGTTCATGTAACCCGAGAGCAGGCAGCGGCCGGAGTAGGCCATGCACAGCGCGCCGTGGACGAACACTTCCAGTTCCATGCCCGGCACGTGCTCGCGGATTTCGCCGATTTCTTCCAGCGACAGTTCACGGGACAGGATGATCCGGCTCAGCCCCTGTTGCTGCCAGAACTCGACGCTCGCCCAGTTCACCGTGTTGGCCTGCACCGAGAGGTGGATCGGCATCTGTGGAAAGTGCCGGCGTACGAGCATGATCAGGCCTGGGTCGGACATGATCAGCGCGTCCGGCGCCATCTCGATTACCGGTGCCAGATCCTTGAGGAAGGTCTTCAGTTTGGCGTTGTGTGGCGCGATGTTGACCACCACGTAGAAGCGCTTGCCCTGGGCCTGGGCTTCACGAATGCCGAGCGCCAGGTTGGCGTGATCGAACTCGTTGTTGCGCACCCGCAGGCTGTAGCGCGGCTGGCCGGCATACACCGCATCGGCCCCGTAGGCGAAGGCGTAGCGCATGTTTTTCAGGGTGCCGGCGGGGGCGAGCAGTTCGGGGGTGAAGGAGGTCGTCATGGCGGCATCGGTCGCAAAAGCGCGGCAGGGTAGAGCAGTTGCGCCGAGGGTTTATTGATCTGGATCTATGCTCCATGAAGAAACAGGGCACTCGCGCTGACGCTGGCTGACTAAACGGGACGGGCGCGGGTGGCGCCTGACTGACCTGGACCGGACATGAACCAAAAGAGTCTGCAATTCAAATCCCTCACCGTGCTGTTGTTTCTGGTGACGGTCGCCTTTATCTGGATCCTGCTGCCGTTCTACGGCGCGGTGTTCTGGGCGGTGATACTCGGCATCCTGTTCGCGCCGATGCAACGTCAGTTGCAACTGAAATTCGGCTGGCAACGCAACCTCACATCCCTGTGTACCTTGAGCATTTGCCTGGTGATCGCGATCTTGCCGGTGATCATCCTCAGTGTGCTGCTGGTGCAGGAAGGGGCCACGGTCTACGACAATATCGAAAGCGGCAAGCTCGATATCGGCGCGTATCTGGCGCAGTTCAAGCACAGCCTGCCACCGTACTTTCAGCATCTGCTCGACCGTTTCGGCATGGGCGAGCTCAATGCCCTGCGCGAGAAGATCGTCAAGGCCGCCATGCAGGGCAGTCAGGTGCTGGCGAGCCAGGCCTTCAGTTTCGGCCAGGGTACGTTCGAATTCGTGGTGAGTTTTTTCATCATGTTGTACCTGTTGTTTTTCTTCCTGCGCGACGGCGCCGAACTGGCGCGCAAGGTGCGCACCGCGATCCCGCTGGAGGAGCATCACAAGCGTCGTTTGCAGCTGAAATTCAACCGCGTGGTACGCGCGACGGTGAAGGGCAATCTGCTGGTGGCGATCACTCAAGGTGCGCTGGGCGGGGCGATTTTCTGGTTTCTCGACATTCCCAGCGCGTTGCTCTGGGCGGTGTTGATGGCGTTTCTGTCGCTGCTGCCGGCTGTGGGGGCCGGGATTGTCTGGGCGCCGGTCGCCATTTACTTCCTGCTCAGCGGGATGATCTGGCAGGGCGTGGTGCTGGGGTTGTTCGGGGTATTCGTGATCGGTCTGGTGGACAACCTGCTGCGCCCGATCCTGGTGGGCAAGGACACCCGGATGCCGGACTACATGATCCTGATCTCGACCCTGGGCGGGCTGGCGGTGTTCGGCCTCAACGGTTTCGTGATCGGGCCGCTGATCGCGGCGCTGTTCATGTCGAGTTGGGCGCTGTTCATCGAAAGCAAGCCGAAAGTGCAGCTGCCTTAAGCCTTGAACGGGCCGTTGAGCAGTTGCTGCGACAGCGCCTGCGCCGCTGGCAGGGATGTGAGCGGGCCGCTGACCGGCTCGCCGTCGCGCACCAGATACCAGCAGGCGAGCAGCCCCAGTTCTCTGAGCGAGGCGGGTACGGCGCTGCCGATAACGGACATGATTTGAACCTGAGCCATGAAAAGTACCTCCATCAATCGATGGGGCTACCTTAGGCAATTGGCCGTTTCAGGGACAATCAACGCTTTCGATAGTGGTCATTGACGCCAGTGAGGACTGGCTCAATCCACCACTTGATCGAGCATGTGCACGATCTCGTGTTCGTTGAGGAACCCCTTGCGCACCAGGTTTTCCGCCAGAAGCGAGAGAAACTTCGCGGTGCGGTGGCCTTCCAGGTGCTTGAGTTCGGTCAGAGCGTTGTAGACCTTGCTCGAGGTGCATAAACCGACGATGCGGTGCGGATTCTGTGTTGGCATTCAAGTCGTCCTTGTTTTTATCAACCTGTTGTTTGCGGACGGATTCAGAGTGCGGTTCCGTCATGACAAATAGATGACCGTTTGTGATTTGCCCCCGACGGTCGAGTCCATCATGCCGACTTTAACGGTTCAAACTGTCCCCACAGCGACCTTGGCGAGATTTTTTCAGACCTTGGCCGACGGACGGTTGGCTTTTCCGCCGGCAATAATATGCGCGCAATAAAAAGCCCCGCTATCAAGCGGGGCTTCGTGTACCGGTTACCAGCGCGGGCCACCGTAGTAGTGTGGCCGACCGTAATAACCGCGCGGCGGACCGTAATACACCGGGGCCGGTTGGACGTAGACCGGTTGCTGCACATAAACCGGGGCCGGCTGGTAATAGACCGGTGGCGGCGGTTGCTGCACGTAGACCGGTGCCGGTTGAGCGTAAACGGGCTGTTGGACGTACACCGGCCGATCCTGGTTAATGAGCGCCGAGCCGATGATGGCCGAGCCGACGATCGCACCAAATACCGCCGGGCCCTGCCAGCCACCGCCGTGGGCTTCTGCCTGACCCGTGATCGCGAATGCACCAATCAACAAGGCCACGATGGGGAGTTTACGAATCATGATAATTCCTCGGTTCTTCGACCCGGCGTCCGAACCTGCAACAGGCCCGGAATGGCGCGGGGATACTTCTAAGACAGCAACATTTTGAAAAACAGCACGGCCGCTGGGTAAATTTTGTGTAAGGTCTGTACCGGTTTGTTTACCGGACTTCTGCCATCGGCTGTGTTGCCCGGAACAGACCGCCTTATGATCGTTCAGAACCCGATGGCCTGGCTAATCCCGTCCATCCGAAAGTGCATTCGAAGGAGCCTCCCATGCAGATGAACCCCAACAAAGACACTCAATTGTGCATGTCCCTGTCTGGGCGTCCCGGGAATTTCGGTCTGCGTTTTCATAACCATTTGTATGAACAACTGGGCCTGAATTTCTACTACAAGGCATTCAGCAGCCAGGACCTGCCCGGTGCGGTCGCTGGGATCCGTGCGCTGGGGATTCGCGGTTGCGGGGTGTCGATGCCGTTCAAGGAAGCCAGCATTGCGCTGGTCGATGAGCTGGATACTTCGGCGGCAGCGATCCAGTCGATCAACACCATCGTCAACACCAACGGCCATCTCAAGGCCTACAACACCGATTACATTGCCATCGCCCAGTTGCTGGAAACCCACGCGGTGCCCAAGGACACGACTTTTGCCCTGCGCGGCAGCGGCGGTATGGCCAAGGCGGTGGCCAGTGCCTTGCGCGATGGCGGTTACAAAAACGGTTTGATCGTCGCCCGCAACGAGCGCGCCGGCCGAGCGCTGGCGGATTCCCTGGGCTATCGCTGGCAGGCAGAGCTGGGAGCCGAGCGCCCGCAGATGCTGGTCAACGTGACCCCGGTGGGCATGGACGGCGGACCGGAGGCCGGGCAGCTTTCCTTTGACGTGGATGTGATCAAGTCTGCCGACACCGTGTTCGATGTGGTGGCGATCCCCTCGGAAACCCCGCTGATCGTGCGTGGTCGTGCCGAAGGCAAAAAAGTGATCACCGGGCTGGAAGTGATAGCGATCCAGGCGCTGGAGCAGTTCGTGCTGTACACCGGCGTGCGGCCGACGGTTGAGCAGTTCGATGCGGCGGTGGCGTTCGCCCGCAGTTGATAGCGCCTGAACAACGGTAAATCCGCCCGGATTTGCCGTTGCCTATACTGCCGGATCAGCAAGCACAGACTTGCCCTTCACAAAAGCCGAGGTTTGCATGCATCCGCCCATTCTCAACCTGAATGACCTCGAACTCGAACCGCTTCCCGAATCATTGGCTCCCGAGGGTGAAACCGCCGGGCGTTATCAGCAACGGTTCGCGCGGGTCGGCCAGCAACTGGGTGCGCAAAAGCTTGGTTATCGCCTGTATGCGCTGCCACCGGGCATGCGCGGGAGCCCATTTCACAGTCATCGGGTGAATGAGGAAATGTTTTACGTGGTGGCCGGGGCAGGGGAAGTGCGCCTGGGCGCCGAACGTTTCCCGATCCGCGCCGGTGACGTGATCGCCTGCCCGCCGGGCGGCCCTGAAGCGGCGCATCAAATCATCAACACCAGTGCTGCGGAACTGCGCTATCTGGCCGTCAGCACCCAGCAGCAACCGGAAATCTGCGAGTACCCGGACTCGAACAAATACGCGGTGATGGACAACTTCAATGTCGATGCCGAAGGCAATGCCTCGGGATTTGTCGCGGTGGCGCGGCAGTCGGACGGGGTGGATTACTGGGACGGCGAATAACGCCGCCCCGACGCGCTTATTCTTCGAGGCGGGCCAGACGCTCTTCCAGCGCCGCAATCCGCGCTTCCAGCTCTTCGATGCGCTCTACAGACACGCCGCTGGCCGTGCCGCGATCACTCGGGTTCTGCCGCGCCGCGATAATCGCCTCGATATCCGCCGGATCGCCCAGTGCATGGGTGTAACGATCTTCGCGCTGGCCGGCCTGACGCGGAATCAACGCCGCCAGCTCCCGTGCGATCAGGCGTTCCAGCTGATGCACCACTTGTTCGGCGTCTTCGAATTCATGCATGCGACCGCTGCGGGTCAGCAGTTCGTTGACGGTCTGCGGGCCGCGCAGAAACATCAACCCGGTCAGAATCAATTGCGCCGGCACCAGTTCCAGCGCCTTGTCGACCTTGTGCTCCCAGCGGTCGGCGCGACTGCCCATCACCAGTTTGGCGAAACCACGGCTTTCGAGGGCACGCAGGCTCTGGCCGACCTGGCCTTGGGTCAGGTTCATCACCGGTTCGCGGCTGGTTTTCTGGTTGCAGGCCAAGACCAGCGCATTGAGGGTCAACGGATAGGTTTCCGGGCTGGTGGCCTGTTTCTCGATCAGCGAACCCAGAATGCGGATTTCCGTGGCGTTGAGCCGTGGTTCGTTGGTGGCGGTTTCAAGTTCTGTGGTCATCGCGCGTTCCCTCTGCAGTCGAAGGCGCCTAGCCTAATCCTTGCTGGATAAAAGACAAGCCGCGCCGCCATGCAAGCATGGCTATAATCGCCCCCACGATTCACCCAGCCACCACGTGAGACTGCCATGACCATTTCTCTGTACGCCGCATCCGTCCCGGTTTTCCAACAAATGCTCAACGCCCTGAGCGATGTGCTGAAAAAGGCTGAAGCCCACGCCACCGAGAAAAACATCGACCCGAACGCCTTTCTGCAAGCGCGTCTGTACCCGGACATGTTTCCGCTGGTGCGTCAGGTGCAGATCGCCGTGGACTTCGCCAAAGGCGTGTCCTCGCGTCTGGCCGAAATCGAAATCCCGAAATATGACGACACCGAAACCACCTTCGCCGAGCTGCAAGCGCTGATCGCCAAGGTTCTGGCCTTCATCGGCGAGATCAAGCCAGAGCAGATCAATGGCAAGGAAGGCATCGAGATCGTGACTCGCCCGGGCACCCCGAAAGAGAAGCGCTTCAGCGGCCAGGCTTATCTGCTGAGCTACGGCCTGCCGCAGTTCTTCTTCCACGTCACCACCACCTACGCCCTGCTGCGTCACAACGGTGTGGAAGTGGGCAAGCGCGATTACATGGGCGCGTTCTAAAACGTTCTGCAACAAAAAGCCCGCCAAGGTTTGCGCCTTGGCGGGCTTTTTGTTGCGCCGGGTTTTTACGCCGGACGCTGGGCTTTCTGCTCTTCGCCCAGGCATGCGGCGGCGGTGAACAGCACGTCGGTGGAGGAGTTCAGCGCCGTCTCGGCCGAATCCTGCAGCACGCCGATGATGAAGCCGACCGCCACCACTTGCATGGCAATCTCGCTCGGGATGCCAAACAGGCTGCAGGCCAGCGGAATCAGCAGCAGCGAGCCACCGGCCACGCCCGAGGCGCCGCAGGCACAGATCGCAGCGACGACGCTGAGCAGGATCGCGGTCGGGATGTCCACCGCAATGCCCAGGGTGTGCACGGCCGCGAGGCTCAGTACGGTGATGGTGATCGCCGCACCCGCCATGTTGATGGTGGCGCCGAGCGGGATCGATACCGAGTAGGTGTCTTCATGCAGGCCCAGACGCTTGCTCAATTCCAGGTTGACCGGAATGTTCGCCGCCGAGCTGCGGGTGAAGAACGCGGTGATGCCGCTTTCGCGCAGGCACTGGAGCGTCAGCGGGTACGGGTTGCGGCGCAGCTTCCAGAACACGATCAGCGGGTTCATCACCAGCGCCACGAACAGCATGCAGCCAAGCAGTACCGCCAGCAGGTGCGCATAACCGATCAGTGCACCAAATCCGGACGTGGCCAGGGTCGATGCCACCAGGCCGAAAATACCCAGCGGCGCAAAACGGATCACGACCCGGACAATCACTGTCACGCCGTTGGACAGATCGCCCAGCACTTCGCGGGTAGTGTCGCCCGCGTGCCGGATCGCCACGCCCATGCCGATGGCCCAGGCCAGAATGCCGATGAAGTTGGCGTTCATCAGTGCGCTCACCGGGTTGTCGACCACGCTCAGCAACAGGCTTTGCAGCACTTCACTGATGCCGCCCGGCGCGCTCACCGCGATGTTGTCCGTGGACAGCACCAGATGCGACGGGAACATCATGCTGGCGATCACCGCGACCACGGCGGCGGCGAAGGTGCCCAGCAGATACAGGAACAGAATCGGCCGGATGTGGGTTTCCTGGCCGTGCTTGTGGTTGGCGATCGAGGCCATGACCAGCACGAACACCAGGATCGGTGCCACGGCCTTCAGTGCCGAGACGAATACCTTGCCGATGAAAGCCGTGCCTTTAGCCGCTTCCGGCGCGAACAGCGCGAGGGCGATGCCGGCAATCAGGCCGATAAGGATCTGGGTGACCAGGCTGAGGCTTTTAAGGCGTTGCAATAGAGAAGGGGATGAAGCGGTCATGAACGGCATCTCTGTTTTTTTATAGGGTGCAAGGTTGCGCAATCCGGGCGTTGAATCGGGGCAGGCCACAGACACGAACCGAAAGTGCTGACGCGCCAGCCACACCGTTAAACGGGTGGTTGAACAGGGTGTACGTTTTGCAGGGCGCGGACTTTATCACAGGGTCATCCTATTCCTTCAGGCCTGTGACGATCTGCCACCGGATCCATCTACAAGTTAGACAGGTTTGTGCAAGTCACTCGGGAAACACTCTGTTAAGATTGCGCATCCTTATTTTCAAGTTCTGCCAGCGGGCCCCCGGGTCAACGCTGGTGTCGTCGTTTTGCTGGAGTTCCTCATGCTGTTGCCCATCCTTCTGTTGTCTGCCGCCGGATTCACGGTGCTGACCACGGAGTTCGTCATCGTCGGCCTGCTGCCGGCGATTGCTCGCGACCTGGCTGTCACCATCCCGCAGGCCGGGTTGCTGGTGACTCTATTCGCTTTCACCGTGGCGATGTTCGGTCCTTTCTTGACCGCATATTTCGCCCGCTTCGAGCGCCGCAAGCTGTTCATCACCATCCTGATCATGTTCGGCCTGGCCAATACCGTGGCGGCGTTGGCGCCGAACATCTGGGTCATGGCCATCGCCCGGCTGATCCCGGCGCTGGGGTTGCCGGTGTTCTGGGCGTTGGCCAGCGAAACGGCGGTGGATATCGTCGGCCCGGACTACGCCGGTCGCGCGATCGCCAAGATCGGCTTCGGCATCGTCTGCGCCACCGTGTTCGGCATTCCGGTCGGCACGCTGATTTCTGATGCGTTCGGCTGGCGCAGTGCGTTTGCCATTCTGGCGGTGATCGCGTTCGCCAAGGCGTTGCTGCTGTTTGTCTACCTGCCGAAAACCAGCCTGCATCAGCATCAGGTCAGTTTCGCTTCGCAGTTCAAGATCCTGCGCAGCCCGCTGATGCTGGGTCATGTGCTGCTGTCGATCCTGGTGTTCAGCGGCATGTTCACCGCTTACACCTATCTGGCGGACATCCTTGAGCGTCTGGCCGGTTTCAATGGCACCGTGGTCGGCTGGTGCCTGATGGGCTTTGGCGCGGTCGGTCTGATCGGCAACTCGTTGGGTGGTCGCGCGGTGGATCGTCATCCGCTGATGGCGTCGGTGATGTTCTGCGCGTTCATGATCCCGGGGATGGTGGCGCTGGTGCCGAACATCAATTCGTCGCTGGGTCTGGCGGCGGCGATGGGCATCTGGGGCGTGACCCAGGCGGCGCTGTTTCTGGTCAGCCATGTGCGTTTGATGAAAGCCGCACCGGAAGCGCCGGCCTTCGCCGCTTCGCTGAACATTGCCGGGGCCAACCTGGGGATTGGTCTGGGCGCGATCATTGGCGGTCGAGTGATCGACAGCGCCGGTCTGGGCTTTGTGGGCTTCGCCGCCGCCGGGTTCATTCTGCTGTCGATTTTCCTCGCCATGGTGCTGATGGTGCTCAAGCCGCGCGATGTCTGCGCGCCGGCTTAAAAGGCTGTAAACAGCTCGCGTCGGGCACCTTCGGTAATCGCTTTGATACCGGGGTGCTTGACCTTGCGCTCCACCGAGATCGCGTAAAACGACTCGCTCACCGCGTCGGTCTGGCCGATCAACTCGACGCCGTACTGGCGCTTCACCTCATCGGCAATCACGCTCGGGCCGATGAAAATCCCGCTGCCGGATTGGCCGAACGCCTGCATCAAGGCGCTGTCATCGAACTCCCCGACAATCCTCGGCTGAATCTGCTGCTCGGCGAACCAGCGCTGTAAGCGACTGCGCACCACGGTTTCCGCGCCGGGGATCAACAGCGGCGCACCGTGGAGGCTGCGCGGGAAATCCTGACCGTATTGCGCGGCGAGTTCAGCAGTGGCAAAGAAGCTGATTCCGCATTCCCCGAGTTTCTGGCTGTAGCCCTTGATGTCCAGGTGCGAGGGCATCGGGCTGTCGGAGATCACCAGGTCCAGGCGCTGGATCGCGAGGTCCGCCAGCAGGCGTTCGAGCTTGTCTTCGCGGCAGGTGATACGCAGTGGCTCGCTCAATTCCATGGTCGGCGCGATCAGGCGATAGACGATGGATTTGGGCACCACATCCGCCACGCCGACCCGGAACAGGATTTGCTGTTCGTTGGGCTGGGCGCGCAGCATCAGCTCCAGTTCGCCGCCGAGCTGGAACATCTGCTCGGCGTAGGGCAGGGCCTGGCGCCCGGCTTCCGTGAGTTCCAATTGCCGGCCGACCCGTTGAAACAATTCGATGCCATAGGTCTGTTCGAGCAGGGAAATCTGCCCGCTGATGGTCTGCGGCGTCAGGTTCAGTTGCTCGCAGGCGCGCACGATGCTGCCGGTCTTGGCCACCACCCAGAAGTAGTGCAGTTGTCGGTAATTGAGCATGGGCTTCGTTCCACCAATACAGTTCGTATAAATCGAAGTATAGCCGCTAAAAATACGAATTTTCCTGAAGTGTTTGTCTCCCTAGAATGCCCAGCCATCGGCGAGTGGTCTTCGACCCCTGTCTATTCATTCGGAGCAAGCGTCATGAAATACACGATCCCGGCACTGATGTTTACGTCTTTACTGCTGATGGCTGGTTGCGACCAGGCAGAAAAAAGCGCCCAGCAGTTGATGGGCAAGGCTGCCGAGAGCGCCAAGCAGGCCATCGACGACACGCACAAAGCTGCTGAACAAGCGCTCAGCGACGCCACTGGTGGCCTGATCGAGAAAAAAGAAGCCCCGGAAAAAGATGCGGAGAAATCCGAATCTTCCTCCAAGACCATCTAAATCGTCTTACAAGAGTCAGGACTGACCCATGGAATACCTGTTAGAACTCGCTTCCAGCCCGACCGCCTGGATTGCCTTGGCCACATTGGTGGTGATGGAGATCGTGCTCGGCATCGATAACCTGATCTTCATCTCGATCCTGACCAACAAGCTGCCCGAGCAGTACCGGCAGAAAGCCCGTCGTCTTGGGATCGGCATGGCGCTGATCATGCGTCTGGCCTTGTTGAGCACCATCGCGTTCATCGTTCAGTTGACCGCGCCGGTCATCGAGATCCTCGGCCAGGCGTTCTCCTGGAAGGACATGATCCTGATTGCCGGTGGCCTGTTCCTGGTGTGGAAAGCGACGACCGAAATCCATCACAGCATGGATCCGGCGCCGGAAGATCCGAAGACCGCCACGTCGACAGTCACCCTGGGCTTCGCTGCCGCCATCGGGCAGATCCTGATGCTGGACATGGTGTTCTCGATCGACAGCATCATTACCGCTGTCGGCATGACCGAACACTTGCCGATCATGGTGATTGCGGTTGTTGTCTCGGTGCTGGTGATGCTGTTTGCAGCTGATCCGCTGGCCAAGTTCATCAATGACAACCCGACGGTGGTGATGCTGGCTCTGGGCTTCCTGATCATGATCGGTATGACGCTGATCGCCGAAGGCTTCGGCGCCCACGTACCGAAAGGTTATGTGTATGCCGCCATGGCATTCTCGGCTGCGATTGAAGTGCTGAACATGATGTCGCGCCGCGCCAAGCAGAAGAAACTGACTGCCGAAGCGTAATCGCTGGAAAACCAAAGGCCGCCTGAACTCGCGAGAGTCCAGGCGGCCTTTTTGTTGGTGTCGGTTACGGAAAGTCAGTGCGCGGTGGCGTGACGGGCGTCGTGTTTCTCGATCTTTCTGGTCGGTGCAGCTTGTACCGGGTGGTGATGGCGGCGGGAAATCCGCAGTACGCCCCACAGCATGGCGGCGGCAACGGCCAGCCAGCCGGCAATCAGCATTACGATGGTCATGGTCAGGCTCATCTGTGCCTCCTCTTTGCCCTGCGTCGGGCTAACGCTCTTTGGCTCTTCTCTGAGTGACAGTCTAGTCGCCAGTGTGTTTCAGGCTATTGACCAAAGGTCGGTGGTGATCAATCAGTTCGCTCTATGCAGCCCTGGCATCTGCCGCTTTGGGCTATACCGCAACGTTGCGCCGTCCTATGATCCTCGACCAAGCCGGAACACGATGACCGGTAACTGATCAAGAGAGTGATGATGGTGCAGCTATTTTCCCGGATTCGCGCGGCGCTGCTGGTGGCCGGTTGCGTGACAGCATTGGTGGGGTGTGCGGGCAGTGTGGCGCCGGAGGTCAAGCGCCTGCCGGAACGGGTCGAGCTCAGCGGCACCTTTTATCGGGGGGAAGCCAATCAGAGCGGACCGCAGGTGCTGGCCAGTCTGCTGTCGCAGCAGGGCATCGTGATCACGCCGGGTTTGCTGGAAAAACCGCTGCACTTGCCGGGCGCCGAGGACAAGTTGCAACAGAATCTGCAGAACCTTGCCCGTGAATACGGCATGGTCGTGTATCCGCTGGACAGCAACCTGCCGGCGCTGCTGACTCAGGTGGCGGCCGGGTATCCGGTGATGGTGCGTTTCAGTGAGGGGGCGGCGTTTTGGGCGGAGCCGCGTTACGCGATCCTGTCCGGCTATGATCGTCTGAAGCAGAAAGTGCTGCTGCGCGCCGGGATGAATCGCCGTGAATTGATGAGTTTCAGCTCGTTTGAGTCGGCCCTGGAAAAATCCGGCGGCTGGGCGGTGTTGATTCAGAAGCCGACGCAGATTCCGGCAGCGGTCGATCAACAGCGCTGGCTCAAGGCCGCCGATGCACTGGCGCAAGCCGGGCAGGAGCGGGAAGCGGCGCAGGCGAGGAAGGCGCTGGCGGCGCATTGAGGTTCCGTTCGTCGCTTGTCGGGCACCCTGACGGGGGATGCGCTTCTGAACTGTAGCGTCCCGTGTTTTGCGGGCCTGGTATCAGGAGATGAACATGGCAATTCCAAACTCACCCAGTGGGCCACATTCTTCCGAGCATGGCAGTGGCGACGACCTGGGTTTCGATCCGGACTCGCCTGATCTGGACGATCCGCAAGTCGATCCCATTGGCCCGGCAAAGGCGCCGAAGGATGTGCAGCCAGGCGATGATCCAAAGCGTCCGGCCAAGCCTTATGATCCCTTGGCTGATCTCAAGCCTTGAAGCGAGGTGCGTATGAGTACCGATTCGAGTTTCGACGACCACAAACCTGACAGTGTGCCCACCACGCCTGAGCCGGAAGTTGATCCGGTGCTGGATCCGGACAGCCCGTTGCGCGATCCGCTCGCGCGTCCAGCGGTGGTAACGCCAGAGCATGCGCGCGGCCCGAGTGCCGGTGACGGTATTCCCGATGACGACAAGATGCCGTTGCCCAACGACTGAGTGCATAAACGAAAAAGCCCCGACGAGTCGGGGCTTTTTCATGGGCGGGCGATTTACTTGGAGGCTTCGATTACGCCGCTCTGGCGACTCTTGAGGTTCTTGTCGGCCTTGTATTGCTGAGCCACCGCCGGGACGCTGGCGCTCTTGCCGGTTTCCACCCAGCTGCGAATGCGGCTGGCATCGGCGAAATGGGTGTATTTGCCGAACGCATCGAGAATCACCAGGGCGACCGGACGGTTGGCCATGCGGGTCACCAGCACCAGGCAATGACCGGCAGGGTTGGTGAAACCGGTCTTGGTGATACGGATATCCCAGTCGGCCTTGTTGACCAGGTGATCGGTGTTACGGAAACCCAGGGTGTAATTGGGTTTGCGGAACGAGACGGTCTTTTCCTTGGTGGTGGTCAGCTCAATAAGCAATGGCTGTTTGTGGGCGGCCACCAGCAACTTGCTCAGGTCGCGGGCAGTGGAGACATTGCGCTCCGACAAACCGGTGGGTTCGACAAAATGCGTGCTGGTCATGCCCAGCGCCTTGGCCTTGGCGTTCATCGCTGCGATGAATGCCGCGTAACCGCCGGGATAGTGGTGGGCCAGGCTGGCGGCGGCGCGGTTTTCCGAGGACATCAAGGCTATCAGCAGCATCTCTCGGCGGGGCAGTTCGCTTCGCAGTTTGACGCGAGAAAATACACCTTTCATTTCCGGGGTGTGGCTAATGTCGACGTCAATCCATTCGTCCATGTTCTGGTGGGCTTCGACCACCACCAAGCCAGTCATCAACTTGCTCACGGAAGCGATGGGCACCACCACGTCCGGATTGCTGGAATAGATGACTTTGTTGGTCTGCAGATCCATCAGCAGGGCGCTGCCAGACGCAATCTTCAGTTGCGAGGCGTCGCGGGGGGCAGCGGTGGTTTCGGCGGCGTTGACCGTGGGCGTGAGGAGTGTGCCTGAAAATGCAAAAACCAGGCTCAGGATGGACAGACGAATATTCACGCGGGCGAACTCATGAAGGTTGGAAATGCCGTTCTTTGTAACGGGCTGTGTCGTAAAAACGACGCATTGTAGGAGTATGGTTGAAGAACTGTCGATGGTTGTCCGCAAGGCATGAAAAAGTCGTGAAAAGCCCTGTAAAAATAGGGGTTTCCGGCGAACGGTAAAGGTTTTTTCGAGGGCATGAAAAACCCCGCGCAAGGCGGGGTTCCCGGAGCATGGAAAACGCGACTCAGGCGTGCAGGCTTTCTGCCGCGTAGAGGGTGTTTTCCAGCAGGCAGGCGCGGGTCATCGGACCGACGCCACCCGGCACCGGAGTGATCCAGCCGGCGCGGGGCAGGGCGGTTTCGTACACCACGTCACCGACCAGTTTGCCGTCTTCCTGGCGGTTGATGCCGACGTCGATCACTATCGCGCCTTCCTTGATCCACTCGCCCTTGACCAGGCCCGGCTTGCCGGCGGCCACGACCACCAGGTCAGCGCGGCCGACGTGGCCGGCCAGGTCCTTGGTGAAGCGGTGAGTCACGGTCACGGTGCAACCGGCCAGCAGCAGTTCCATCGCCATCGGGCGACCGACGATGTTGGACGCGCCGACAACCACGGCGTCCATTCCGTACAGATCGGCACCGGTGCTTTCCAGCAGGGTCATGATGCCCTTCGGGGTGCACGGGCGCAGCAATGGAATGCGCTGGGCCAGACGGCCGACGTTATAAGGATGGAAACCGTCGACGTCCTTGTCCGGGCGGATGCGTTCCAGCAGTTTGGAAGCGTCCAGGTGCTCTGGCAGAGGAAGCTGAAGCAGAACGCCGTCGATTGCCGGGTCGTCGTTCAGTCGATCGATCAGATCGGTCAGCGCTTCTTGAGTGGTTTCGGAAGGCAGGTCGTACGCTTGAGAGAGGAAGCCGACCTCTTCACAGTCTTTACGCTTGTGCGAGACATAAACCTGAGAGGCAGGATCGCTGCCGACCAGGATCACCGCGAGACCTGGCGTGCGCAGACCTTGCTGGCGACGTTCGGCAACCCGTTGGGCGATCTGCTGGCGCAGGCTGGCGGCGATCGATTTGCCGTCGATTAGTTGTGCAGTCATTGCGCGTGATTAACCATCGAGAGGGGAAAAAAAGAGAACGCATTCTCGCATGTCAAACGGTGAGGGCAAAGGCGCTTGGTCAGCAAATTCCCCTAAGCCCTTTAATTAAATGAATTTTTTTTAAAAAGGATTTGACGACCCTCGGGTCGCTCTATACTATTCGTCGCACTTGTCGGGCACAGCCTAGCACTGGTTAAGAAGGTCGAGCGAAATCAACGTTTTGCGAGACTGGAAAGCACTTAGTTTGTAGTCCTCCAAGGGTACAGCTAACAAGGCGCCCGTAGCTCAGCTGGATAGAGCATCCGCCTTCTAAGCGGATGGTCGCAGGTTCGAGTCCTGCCGGGTGCGCCATTAGGCAGCATTGGCACAAGTAGCGCGATATGGTGGGCGTAGCTCAGTTGGTAGAGCACGGGATTGTGACTCCCGTTGTCGT
>NZ_JASCAF010000008.1:0-40666 GCF_029967985.1 Pseudomonas sp. V88_4 | reverse complement strand
ACTGGATAACGATTTCGCTCATGCGCTCGCCGGAGGTCAGAGCGGCTTGCAGCAGAGGCGAAGCCTTGTCGTAGACCTTGGTGATCACGACCGGCTTGTGCACGCGCTGACCGGTTGGCTGACCGGATTGCGGGTCACGCGGGATGATCACATCGTGGGTGAACGCCTGAACCATGACCTGGTCTTCGTGGCCTTCCTGATACGTGTTGCCAACGGAGTCGGCGGTGAAGGCGCCGGCAGTGATCAGGCCTTGTTTTTCGCCGGTAACCGACATGTACGCGGGTGTTGCCATGGGGTGTGCTCCTTGCTCAAAAGACAGGACCGGACGGCGTGATTGCCTGCCCAGGTGGCCAAGGAGTCATCAAAAGTCGTGCCAGTCATCACATGGCCATTACCCATCAAGGGTTTACGAAACTCGCTTGGGATTTTTTCGACTTTTGCTGTAGGAAACAGCGAAAAAGTGCGCAAGAAGTTGCGCAGTACTGTGCAACTTCTTGCGCACTTGGCTGCAGGCCTTGATCTATAAGCCCTGCAGCGATTTTTAACGTGGTTTTATTACGGCCAACTGCGCAACTTTTTGCGCAGTTGTTCAATTTCAATCAGCGCCCGCAAGATCAGTATTCCTGCAACGCCCTTGGCCGTTGACTGCGCTGTTCGGCCGCCGAATCCGGCGCCTGCTGCAACTGAAAATCGAACTTCAATTCGGCTCGGCGTCCCGCTGCGTCTTCCAAAAACTCGACTTCCCCGACCAACCCCTCGCGGGTCGCATACGCAAAGTCATCCCACAGGTATTTGTCCCCCGACAGGTTGATCTGCGTCGTCAGATGCCGATGCCCCGGTGCGGAAATGAAGAAGTGAATATGAGCCGGGCGCTGGCCGTGGCGGCCGAGCAGGTTCAGACATTCCTGGGTCGGGCCTTGGGGGTCGCAGCCATAACCGGAGGGCACGATGCTGCGGGCGCGATAGCGGCCTTCAGCATCGGTGATGATCCGCCGGCGCAGGTTGTATTCGGACTGGCTCTGGTCGAAGAACGAGTAAGTACCTTTGGTGTTGGCGTGCCACAGGTCGACCGTGGCGCCGGCCAGCGGCTGGCCGTGCGGGTCGAACACCTGACCTTCGAGCAACATCAGCGTGGCGATGCCCTCTTCGCTGCCGTCGTCCATCCGGCATGCCCCTTCGTACAGCGGCGCGCCGGCCACGTACAACGGGCCCTCGATGGTGCGCGGCGTGCCGCCGGTCAAACCGACCTGCGCATCCTTGGCGTCCTGCAGCAAGTCGAGAAAATGCTCGAGGCCGAGGCCGGCCACCAGCAGCCCGGCTTCCGAGCGGCCGCCCAGACGATTGAGGTAATCGACGGCTTTCCAGAATTCGTCTTCGCTGATCTCAAGATCCTCGATGATCCGGGCGGTGTCCTGCAACACTCGCAGGACGATGGTTTTCAGGCGCGAGCTGCCGCCATCGTTGGCAAAACCGGCGGCTTCTTCGAAGAATTTTTGCAGTTCGCCAGTGTGGGCAATCTTCACGGTCATGGTGTTCACCTCATCTTGTTGTTGTGGGGTCGAGTCCGGGCTCAGCGGTCGTCGGCGTGGATCGACGAGGGGTGGCGGCAGAGGCCGTCGATCTCGATGTCCATGTAGGGAAACAGCGGCAGCAGCATGAGGGTGTCGTGCAGCGCTTCGACGCTGGGCACGTCGAACACGCTGTAATTGGCGTAGTGCCCGGCGATGCGCCACAGGTGGCGCCACTGGCCCTGGCGTTGCAGGCGCTGGGCGAGTTCCTTCTCGTCGGCCTTGAGCTTGGTGGCAACGGCCGGATCCATGTCGGCGGGCAATTTCACGGTCATTTTTACGTGGAACAGCATGGCGTTCTCCTTGGGGAATCAGTGCCGGCGAAAACGCGCCAGACGCTCTTCATCCAGCGTCAGGCCCAGGCCCGGGGTGCGTGGAATGTGCAGGTGAAAGTCGCGGTACTGCGGGCGCTCGGTGACGATGTCTTCGGTCAGCAGCAACGGGCCGAACAGCTCGGTGGCCCAGGTCAGTTGCCTGAGCGTGAGTAACGCATGGGCCGAGGCCAGGGTGCCGACGGAGCCTTCGAGCATGGTGCCGCCGTACAGGGCGATGCCGGCGGCTTCGGCGATTTGCGCGGTGCGCAACACAGCGCGCGGGCCGCCGTTCTTGGCGATCTTCAGGGCAAAGACGCTGGCGGCGCCGTCGGCGGCGAGGCTGAACGCGTCCTCGACGCTTTCGATGGATTCGTCAGCCATGATCGGCGCCGGGCTGCGCTGGTTCAGGCGAATTTGCCCCGAACGATTGACCCGCGAGATCGGCTGCTCAATCAGGTCGATACCGTTGTCGCCGAGCACCTGACAGCCGCGAATCGCCTGGGACTCGTCCCAATACTGGTTGACGTCGACCCGCACACTGGCACGCTCTCCCAGGGCTTTCTTGATCGCCACCACGTGTTTCAGATCCTGCTCCAGCGGGTTGGCGCCGATCTTCAGTTTGAAGATCCGGTGCCGCCGCGCTTCCAGCATTTGCTCGGCCTCGGCGATGTCGCGGGCGGTGTCGCCGCTGGCCAGGGTCCAGGCCACTTCGAGGCTGTCGCGAACCCGGCCGCCGAGCAGTTCGCTCACGGGCAGGCCGAAGCGTTTGCCCTGAGCGTCGAGCAATGCGCTCTCGATGCCGGACTTGGCGAAGGTGTTGCCCTTGGCGATCTTGTCGAGCTTCTGCATGGCGGCATTGATGTTGTCCGCGTCCATGCCGGTCAGCGCCGGCGCCAGGTGCGCGTCGATGTTGGCCTTGATGCTTTCCGGGCTTTCGTAGCCGTAGGCCAGGCCGCCGATGGTGGTGGCTTCGCCGATGCCTTCGATACCGTCGCTGCAACGCAGGCGCAGGATCACCAGCGTCTGGTTCTGCATCGTGTGCATCGCCAGTTTGTGCGGGCGGATGGTCGGCAGGTCGACGATGATCGCCGACAGGTTTTCAATCAGGATCCGGTTCATTTCAGTGTCCATTCAAGCGTGATCAACCGAGGTCACCGCCACCGACCGGCAGGGTTACACCGGTGATGTAGGAGGCGTCGTCCGAGGCGAGAAACAGGATCGCGCCGACCTGTTCGTCAATGGTTCCGTAGCGCTTCATCAAGCTGCTATCGAGGGTTTGCGCGACGATTTCCTGATACCAGGCCTGCTCCTGCGCGGATTGTTCGGCGGCGTTGCGCGGGATGCGCCGGGGCGGCGCTTCGGTGCCGCCGGGCGCGGTGGCGTTGACCCGGATCCCGCGCTCGGCGTTTTCGAATGCCAGGCAGGCAGTCAGCGCATTGATACCGCCCTTGGCCGCGCCGTAAGGGACGCGGTTCAGGCTGCGGGTCGCA
This sequence comes from Pseudomonas sp. V88_4, assembly GCF_029967985.1. Classification (NCBI taxonomy): domain Bacteria; kingdom Pseudomonadati; phylum Pseudomonadota; class Gammaproteobacteria; order Pseudomonadales; family Pseudomonadaceae; genus Pseudomonas; species Pseudomonas sp. V88_4. The sequence goes on along the minus strand of NZ_JASCAF010000008.1, from coordinate 37,294 downwards.
ATCGACGAAACATTGACGATCGCGCCGCGCCCCTGCTTGAGCATGTACGGCAATACGGCGTGGCAGCACCACAGCGTCGGAAACAACGAGCGGCGCACTTCGGCCTCGATCTGCTCGACTTCGTAGTGCTCGAACGGCTTGGCCCAGATGGTGCCGCCGACGTTGTTGACCAGCACATCCAGGCGCCCGAACGCATCGACGGCGGCGCTCATCACCCGCGCACAATCGGCGTATTGCTCAAGGTCGGCGGTCAGCGACAGCACGCCCTCGCCTTGCAGTTCGTGAACCAGCTCGGAGCGGTCGACAGCGATCACCTGCGCGCCCTCCTCCAGCAAGCGCTCGCACACCCGGCGACCGATGCCCTGCGCCGCGCCGGTGACCAGCGCGACCTTGTTGGCGAATCTGTTGTTCATGACAACCTCGCAATTCAGAAAGAAGACTCAGGCCGCCGCGAATTTCTCGTAGTAGAAGTTCGCCGGCGTGATGCCCTGCTCGCGGATGTACTGGCTGACGGCCTCAACCATCGGCGGCGGACCGCACAGGTACACGTCGACATCGCCTTCGTTGAGGTGGCGCGGTTCGATGTGCTGAGTGACGTAGCCCTTGAGCGGGTGCTGGCTCTGTGGATTGGCCACGCAGGCGCCGAAGCTGAAATTCGGGATGCGCGCGGCGAAGGCTTCGAGGCGGTCGAGTTCCACCAGATCGAAATCGTTGGTCACGCCGTAGATCAGGTGAACCGGATGCTCGCTGCCTTGCTCGGCGATCTTCTCCAGCATCGCCGTGAATGGCGCCAGCCCGGTGCCGCCGGCCAACAACAGCAGCGGCCGCTTGATCTCGCGCAGGTAAAAACTGCCCAGCGGCCCGGCCAGATTCAGGCTGTCGCCGGCCTTGGCCAGCCCGGTGAGAAAGCTGCTCATCAAGCCGCCGGGGACGTTGCGGATCAGGAAACTGACCTCGCCGTTCTTCTGCAACGAGCTGAAGGAATAGGCCCGACTTTGCTCGCTGCCCGGCACTTGCAGGTTGACGTACTGACCGGGCAGGAACGCCAGTTTGCTCAGGGATTCACCCTTGAGCGACAGCGCGATGGTGCTTTCGGAGAGCTGCCGGACATCGCTGATCGACGCCTGATAACTCGCCTGTTCGGTCTTGCACACCTGCGAGCCGACCGGCACCCGCACCACGCAGTCGCTTTCGGCGCGCATCTGGCAGGTCAGCACATAACCCTGGGCCAGTTCGTCGTCACTCAGGGCGTCTTCGATGAAGTTGTCGCCCATGGCGTAACGCCCGGCTTCGGCGAAACACTTGCAGGTGCCGCAGGCGCCGTCGCGGCAGTCCAGCGGGATGTTGATGCCCTGGCGGTAGGCCGCGTCGGCAACGGTTTCGTGGCCCGAGGCCTCGATGAAACGGGTGACCCCGTCTTCGAAATTCAGTGCGATCTGGAAACTCATGGTGCACCTCGCTCACAGCGTCGAGCCCGGCTCGCCGCCGTCTCGATCAGATGTGATAGATGTCGATGACCTGACGGACGTAATCGTTCTTCAGCACGACTTTCTTGGCCTTGATCAGCGGCTGTTCGCCGCGCAGGTCGAGGGTGTAGAAGCTGGTGCCGAAATAACTGTCGGTGACCTGATAGCGAAAGCTCAGGGTGTGCCAGTTGAAGCGCACCTGACATTGCCCTTCGCCCTGCCCGACGATCTCGATGTTGCTGAGGTTGTGCGAGGTGCGAGTGTCGGGGATGGTCGCGCTGGAGCGCTCGGTCTTGATCCGGAACACCCGGTCTTCGAGGCCGCCACGGTTGCCGTACCAGATCAACGAGATTTCGCTTTGCGGGTCTTCGGTCAGGGTGTCGTGGTCGTCCCAGGCCGGCATCCAGAAACTGGCGTCGGCGGCGTAGAGTTCCAGCCACTGATCCCACTGGCCGTCGTCGAGGTAGCGCGCTTCGCGGTAGAGGAAATCGCGCACGGTGTCGTAGAGGTTGCTCATCACACAGCCTCCACGGGAATCAGATCCTGCTCGGCCGAAGCGGCCTTGAGCATGGTTTCCTGCCAGTACTTGTGTTGCAGCACGAACAGGCCTTCGTCCTCGGTGCGCATGCCGGACAGCAAGGGCTTGAGGTCGATTTCCTCGGCCGCCGCGTCTGCGCCTTCGACCCAATGGGTCGCGCCACGGGACATGTCGTTCCAGCCGCGCCCGGCGCCGTAGCCGGTCTGGCATGAGCGGAACTCTTCGAGATCATCCGGGGTGGCCATACCGCTGACGTTGAAGAAATCTTCGTACTGGCGGATGCGTTTGGCACGGGCCTCTGCGCTTTCGCCTTTAGGCGCGATGCAATAGATGGTGATCTCGGTCTTGTCGACGGAGATCGGCCGGGCGATACGGATCTGCGAGCTGAACTGATCCATCAGGTACACGTTGGGGTACAGGCACAGGTTGCGCGAGTTCTCGATCATCCAGTCGGCGCGGGCCTGGCCGAAATCCCGGGCCAGTTCGTCGCGGCGCTCGTAGGCCGGACGATCCTCGGGGTTGGCCCAGCGGGTCCAGAGCAGCAGATGGCCGTGGTCGAACGAGTAGAAACCGCCGCCCTTCTTCGCCCAGCTGCCGGCGCTCATGGTCTTGATTTCTTCGCCGGCGTCGCGCTGCTGACGCTGGTTCTGGGTAGCGGCGTAGTTCCAGTGCACGGAGCTGACGTGATAACCGTCGGCGCCATTTTCGGCGGTGAGTTTCCAGTTGCCTTCATAGATGTAGGAGCTGGAACCGCGCAGCACTTCCAGACCTTCGGGCGACTGATCGACGATCATGTCGATGATCTTGGCCGACTCGCCCAGGTGCTCGGCGAGGGATTTCACATCGGCGTTCAGGCTGCCGAACAGAAAGCCGCGATAGGACTCGAAACGCGCGACCTTGGTCAGGTCGTGGGAGCCTTCGCAGTTGAAACCTTCGGGATAGCCAGCTTCGCTCGGATCCTTGACCTTGAGCAGTTTGCCGCTGTTGTTGAACGTCCAGCCGTGAAACGGGCAGGTGTAGCTGGAACGGTTGCCGGACTTGTGCCGGCAAAGCATCGCGCCGCGATGGCTGCACGCATTGAGAAAAGCATTGAGTTCACCAGCCTTGTTACGGGCGATGAACACGGGTTGGCGACCCATGGTGGTGGTCAGAAAATCGTTGGCGTTGGGGATCTGGCTTTCGTGGGCCAGGTAGATCCAGTTGCCTTCGAAGATGTGCGCCATCTCCAGTTCGAACAGCCGTGGATCGGTGAACATCTCCCGCTTGCAGCGGTAGGCCCCCTTCTCGGGGTCCTCTTCAAGCATGGCATTGAGGTAGTCGATTCCCAGGGACATGGCCGGGGCCTCCATTGTTATTGTTCAGGCCAGGTCAGATTAGGGAGGCAACGCGGGCGGCAATATCCGAATCCTGCAGAGCGCTATCCGTTTTGTGCAGGACGGCGCAGCAGGTGCTTCAGATTGTTTCGGGGCGGGAATTCAGTGGCGGCGTTTGAAGGTCACGGACGGCAATTCGCCGAACTGCTGGCGATAGCTTTCGGAGAAACGCCCGAGGTGCAGGAAGCCGTAGTCCAGCGCCAGTTCGGTGAGGTTGCGCACCGGGCAGCTCGGGTCGCTGAGGCAGGCATGAATGCGTTCCAGCTTGCGCTGGCGGATGTACTGCATCGGAGTCACGCCGAGCTGGCGTTCAAACAGGGCGTACAGTGAGCGCGGGCTCATGTTCGCCTGGACCGCCAGGTGTTCGGCGGGCAGATCCCGCTTCAGGTTGCGCTCTATATAGTCGAGGATCCGCTCGAAACTGACGCTCGGCGAACTCAGGCATTCACGGCTGACGTTGGTGTTCATCAGCGAGATCAGTTTGCTGCCGACGATCTGCGCGTAATGCTCCTGCACCCGCAGCAACGGATCGCTGGCTTCGGCCTCCTGGCAGATCATGCCCAGCAGGCTGGTAAAACCTTCCAGCTCGTCGAGCCGGTAATGATTGCGCAGAAACCGGATGCCCCCGGCAGGATGCAGCCAGCGCTGCTCGTCGCACACCGACTCCAGCACGCTGACCGGCACCTTGAGGATGAATTTCTCGCAATCGTCGGAATAGGTCAGGTCGACCGGATCATCCGGGTTGATCAACAGCAATTCGCCCGGCACCAGATGATGCTCGCGCTTGTGCCCACGCCACAGGCAGTTGCCTTGCAGCAGGACTTGCAGGTGATACACGGTTTCCAGCGCCAGCGACGTCACCCGAACGCTGCCGCCATAGCTGATGCGGCACAGATCGAGGTCGGCGAGTTTGCGGTGGTTGAGGCTGGCTTGCGGGTGGGTGGTTTTGGACAGGCCGATGAAATGCTGGCCGACGTGCTGGTTCACATAGTCGGAGACGGCATACGGGTCAGCGTGGCGAAACACGCTGCTGCGGTCGCTCAGCAGGCGGCTGTCCATGGGCAAGGCACTCGATCTTGTCGTTATGGTGATGGTCACGGTTTGCGCCATCACCGGTCACAGTACGCCGGGGAGCAAGATCGGGCAATTGGACGAAGGTTTGGCCGTGCGGTGATCGAACGTTTTCAGCGAATCGGGAATGACGGTTCCCAACGAAAAATCCACCTGCGAACAGGTGGTTTTGATCCAGGCGACAAACGCGATCACTCAGAAGTTGGCTGCTGCTCCAGCAGGGCCGCCCGTCAAACTGCAAAGGCAAAGGTGCCGAAAGCTATTTTGTGACGGGTAAAAATTTCAGGCAGGCGAAACCGGTCTTGATACGCAATTGCTGGATAGGCTGAACACTTTCCTGATCGCCAACCTTTTTCACTACACCGATCCCACAGTGATATTGGTCGTACTTGAACACCGGAATAATGCCGGGCTTGGTCTCGCTCCAGAAGCCGGTCTTTATGGTGTAAACAGCACCTTCCTCTGGTGTGAAGGAAAAGGGAATCTGGCACTGAGTACTGCCGACTACATCGCGGTAAGTCAGCACCAGTTCTTTACCGACAGCGACTTTGGACTCGATGAAATCGCCGTTATAGGAAAGCGGTGTATAGCCGGCATAACAGCTTTTTTCGTTGAACGTCATCGCGTCCAGTGTCGTGCCACGATCATATTTAACGCGAACGGTCGCAGAAGGCTCATCCGGGCGGGGAAACTCGTACTGTTTGCCCATGAGCAGTGACGTGCAGCCACTGAGCGCAAACGATCCTGCCAGCAGTGCGCACCAACCGAGCATGTATTTACCGACGACCATCAATCATTCCTTGAGACGTTTAAAAAGGGAACTGCTTGCCCCTCAGAGCAAACTCCACGACACCCCGACATACATCGCCATGCCCTCACCCGGCGTGGAGCGTGCGGCGTCCAGACCTTTATCGTCATAGCCCGGCGTAACTGTAGCGGCGTAGTGTTTGTCGGTCAGGTTGCGCATGTCCAGCCAGGTCTGCCAGTCGCCTTTCGGTGCGTTGTAACCGAGGGTCGCGCCGAAGGTGGCGTAAGGATCGGCGTAATAGCTGTTGGCGTAATCCACTGCGGTTTTCGAGACCAGTTGCGTGTTGACCGCCGCGAAGAACCCCTGCGGGAAGTCGTAGCGCAGTTCGCCCTGGTAGTAATGCATCGGCAGGCCCGGCAAGCGGTTGTCGCCGAAGCGGTCGTCGTCGCGGTAGTGGAAGTCGCTGAAGGTGTAGGCCTGGCGCAGGCTCAACTTGCCGCCATCGTTTGCTGACCACAGGTTGCTGAGCAGGCTGGCCTCCACGCCTTGGTGCACGGTCGGACTGGCGTTGAGTTCGTAAGGCGTGGTGGCGTTGGCGTCCGGCAACACCGAAAGCAATTCGTGACGTACCTGAGCGTAGTACCACGCCAGACTCCATTCACCGAGCGCACTGTCGCCACGGCCGCCGAGTTCCAGGGTGGTCGCGGTCTGATTCTGCAGCTTGACCGGGTCGCGCTGGGTGCCGGTGGCCGCACCGCTGCCGGCCGGAAAGCGGACGTTGGAGCTGTAGATCAGCGACCACGGATGTGGCGCTTCGACCGAACGGCTCAGGTTGCCGAACAGTTGCAGGTCCGGCGTCACCTGATAGCGCAGGCCCAGACGGGGCGCGTAGTCCCAGTCGCCGAGGCTGGTCTTGCCACCACCTTCCGGGTAGGTCACCGCGCTTTCACGGCGGGTGTAGATCGCGGCGAGGCCGGTGGTCAGCCACAGATCGTCGGCGATTTCCAGGTCGTTGCCCACGTGCAGGACAGAATCCGAACCCTGATAAGTGAAGTTGCGCATATGCGTGCCCGGCGCATAACCAGCGGTGTTGCCGCCGGGAATACGCACCAATTCGCTGGCCCCGTCGTTGGGCAGGTGTTTGGTCACTCGCAGGCCCACGGTGCTGTTGCTCTCCATCCCCCAGAGCGTGTCGCGGCGCTTGTAGTCGAACGTGCCGCTGACATCGGTGTACGCCACCTTCAGGCGATTGGGGCCTTCGCGCAGGTCCATCGGGTAATCGTGATAAACCAGACCGGTCTGGATGCTCGAATCGTCATCGATGTAGTACGTGGTCTTGTTGCCGATGAAGGTGCTGCCGGGCTGATCGCGGCTGTCGTTGCGCGTCACGTAGGCCGGGTTGGCCGCGCGCGGATCGTGTTCGATGGAATGTTTGGTCACCCGGCCGGCGAGGTCGTTGTCGGTCTCGCGGTGACGAATGTAGAAGCGGGTTTCCAGATTCGGATTGAAGCGATAACCGAAGTTGGCGATCACGCCCTGACTCTTGCTGGCGGTGTGATCCTGATAACCGTCGGAATGCGCATCGGTCATCGACAGGTAGTAATCGAAATCGCCCAGCACCTGACCGGAGCTGACTTGTCGCTGGGCATAACCGTGGCTGCCCATGACATAGCGCACATTCAGCAGTGGCGCGTTATAGCCGGTGTGGCTGACGTAATCGACGGCGCCACCGAGGGCCAGCGCACCGCGATCAAAACCGTTGGCACCGCGCAGGACTTCTACATGGTCGAGCCACAACGGCTCCAGTAATTCGTAAGGCGTGCCGCCGGGGCCGGTCAGCGGCAGGCCGTCGAGCATCGTGTACAGCCCCGAAGCGTGGGCGCCGGGAGCACGGTTGATGCCCGAGCCACGGATCGAGATTTTCGTCCCTTCGTTGCCCGCCGACTGAGCATAGACGCCAGGCTGATACGCCAGCACGTCCTGATTGCTGGCGACCCTGCCCTGCAATGGCTGGCGCATATCCACCACGTTGCTGCCACCCGGCACCTCGGCCAGACGAGCCTTTGCCTCTTCCACCGACGCATCTTCACCGCTCTGATCCTCGGCCCCGATCAGCACTTGCCCCAGTTCCAGCCCCTGGGATTGCGCCTTGAGCGGACAGACAAGGGCCAGCCCCAGCAAGGCAGCGGGCAGGGTTTTGAGCGAAGGCATCGGTATAACTCCAGACAGGCGGGAACGGACAGTGACAACTGCGACGTATGAAAGAACGAAGGAAACACATGGCGATTTGGTTTTTTGTCAGGTAAACAGGCGGCTGAAATTCGGGACATTGATTTGAACAAGGAGATGCAGGGATGGCCGAAGAAGTTCTGAAGTCGAAGATGGTCAACTTTCTGGTGACCGATGCTGAACTGAACTACGACGATGTGGGCGAATTCTACGAGGTTGTGGGGAGCGGCAATGTCGGCGTACTGGCCGGGGTGCTCGAGGGATTCAGAAATCACTATGGCGGATTGTGGGTGGGCGGCAGAGTCACCGTCACCGAAAACGCCGTTTTCTTGAATGCCAATGCCATGAACCGCATGGTTCAGGACGGGACACTGGATGTCGAGATACCGATGCCGGCGATCCGCAAGGTCACCGTCGAAGGCGGTTTCGTGACGAAGATCGTCCGTCTCGACACAGAGGCCTACAGTGTCAAATTCCGCTGCTACGGTGCCAAGGACGTTGCCTCGCTGATCGCCAGACTGGCCCTTTCGCAATCATTGAGACGCGTACGGTAGTTCTGGTCTGAAGACAACAGCGCCACCGGCCTTTGAGGTGGCGACTGGGTCCCCCGTCAATTCTTGCACTTGGCCAACACCACCTGACAGGTGTCGGGCGTTCCGCCCGAGCGGCCGGCGTAGCGCATGCAGTTATTCATGGATTTTTTTTGCGCGATGCCCAAGGTCGCGCCCCAGGCAAGACCGCCCTCGCCTGACGTCGGCACCGCTTTGGCATAACAGCGATCACCGGTGGTCGCGTAGTGAGCCTTGCTCGAACAGGATGCCGTCAGCGTCAGCAGGATCGCGCACAGGCCATACGAGCATCGGCGTACCCAGAATTCGCTCATCTCGTTTCACCTGCAGCAAGTGGGGCTGACCTGTTCAGTCTAGCCGCAATGACTCGCAAGCCGCTCATTGCTCTGTCGCCTGTCGGTACTGACGCGGGGTGAACCCGGTCGATGCCTTGAACTGGCGGGTGAAAGCACTGTGATCGGTGTAGCCGCATTGCAGCGCCACTTCGGTGATCGGCAGCTCGGTGTGCAACAGGCGATGGGCATGTTCCAGCCGCACTTTCTGAATCATCTGCCTCGGTGTCAGGTGGAACACCCGTTTGCAGTAGCGTTCCAGTTGCGCCACGGAAATGCCGGCGATCCGGGTCAATTCGCCCAGGGTCACCCGCCGATTGAAATGCGCGCGGATGTGTTCGTCGACCGCTGCCAGGCGCTGAAAAGCCGGGTGGGTTTCGCTGGCCGATTGCAGGTCTACCGAAATCCCCGCGAGCCCGATGATCTCTCCGTCGCGGTTGTACAGCGGACGCTTGTGCGTCAGGCACCAGCCCGGTTCGCGACTGCCGTACAGGTGCAGTTCCAGCTGATCCTCCAGCACGAACCCCTCTTCCAGCACCCGCCGATCCTGCTCGGTATAACCGGGCCCGAGTTGCGCCGGAAATACCTGCGCACTGGTTTTCCCGAGTAGCGGTTTCAAATCTTTCAGGCCACAGCGCTGCACCAGCGTGCGATTGGCCAGGACGTACCGCGCCTGCACATCCTTGATGAAGATCGCCGCGTTCGGAATCACGTCCAGCATCGGCAACAGCGGCGCCACGCCGGCCAGCAGTGCGTCGAGGGTATGAGGACGCTGGCGCTCATCGCCCTGACAGAGGATCGCAAACGCGTTCTGCATGTGAAGGTCTTCCCCGGTGAATGGATCGGCCTGAGGTGTTCGCGTGCAGATTGCAGCAACGTTCGAAGCGTGTCGAGCGCCGCTGTCTTTCTTCGCAACTGTGCCGATTTCGTCATTCAGAGCTGCGCAAAACATCAATCGCCCGACGCCCGATGAGTTCACTGTTTAGCCGTTCCAGTGACTCACACCTGCCTATCCAATAACTCACAAGAAGGCGATGCCATGTCAGGCCAAGGCAAGTTCAAAAAACAACTTTCATTGATCGACCTCACCTTTATCGGACTGGGGGCGATCTTCGGTTCCGGCTGGTTGTTCGCGGCCAGTCACGTGTCGGCGATAGCCGGGCCGGCGGGGATTTTTTCCTGGTTGCTGGGCGGATTCGCGGTGTTGCTGCTGGGCATCGTCTACTGCGAACTGGGCGCGGCATTGCCAAGGGCCGGCGGTGTGGTGCGTTACCCGGTTTACAGCCACGGGCCGCTGCTCGGTTACCTGATGGGTTTCATCACGCTGATCGCGTTTTCCAGCCTCGTGGCGATCGAAGTGGTTGCTTCGCGCCAATACGCGGCAGCCTGGTTTCCGAGCCTGACCAAGGCTGGCAGCGGTGATCCGACTCTGCTCGGCTGGCTGGTGCAGTTCGGCCTGCTCTGCGTGTTCTTCCTGCTCAACTACCGCAGCGTGAAGACCTTCGCCAAGGCCAACAATTTGGTCAGCGTGTTCAAATTCATCGTGCCGCTGCTCGTGATCGGCGTGCTGTTCACCTTCTTCAAACCGGAAAACTTTCAGATCCAAGGCTTCGCCCCGTTCGGACTCTCGGGCATCGAGATGGCCGTTTCCGCCGGCGGCGTGATCTTCGCCTACCTCGGCCTGACCCCGATCATCTCGGTGGCCAGCGAAGTGAAGAACCCGCAACGCACCATCCCGATTGCGCTGATCCTGTCGGTGCTGCTTTCCACTGCGATCTATGTGTTGCTGCAAACCGCCTTCCTCGGCGGCATCCCGACCGAATTGCTCGCCAATGGCTGGACCGGGGTTTCCAAGGAATTCGCCCTGCCGTACCGCGACATCGCCCTGGCGCTGGGCGTGGGCTGGCTAGCGTATCTGGTGGTGGCGGACGCGGTGATCTCCCCCAGCGGCTGCGGCAACATCTACATGAACGCCACGCCTCGGGTGATCTACGGCTGGGCGCAGACCGGCACCTTCTTCAAGGTCTTCACCCACATCGACGCGAAGTCCGGGATCCCGCGTCCGGCACTGTGGCTGACCTTCGCCTTGTCGGTGTTCTGGACCCTGCCGTTTCCATCGTGGGAAGCGCTGATCAACGTGGTGTCCGCCGCGCTGGTGCTGAGCTACGCCGTCGCTCCAGTGACCGTCGCCGCGCTGCGTCGCAATGCCCCCGATATGCCGCGCCCGTTCCGGGTCAAGTGCATGGGCGTGCTGGGGCCGGTGTCGTTCATCATCGCTGCGCTGATCGTTTACTGGTCGGGCTGGAACACCGTGTCCTGGCTGCTCGGCCTGCAAATCCTGATGTTCGTCGTCTATCTGCTCTGCGGCCGCTTCGTGCCGACCGCCCACCTCAGCCTGTCCCGGCAAGTGCGCTCGTCGGCGTGGCTGATCGCCTTCTACGCCGTGACCATCGTCCTGTCGAAACTCGGCACCTTCGGCGGTCTGGGCATCCTCACCCATCCGTTCGACACCCTGGTCGTCGCCGCCTGTGCGATGGGCATCTATTACTGGGGCGCGGCTACCGGCGTACCGGCACACCTGCTGCGCCTGGAATCCGAAGAGGATGAAAGCGAAGTCGCTTCTGCGTCCCCTGCCTCCTCCGCCAACCCGCGCGCTGCCGGCGCTTACTGAAATCACTCAACGGGACCTGTCCATGAAACGAGTACACGTCATTGATTCCCACACCGGCGGCGAACCCACGCGTCTGGTGATGAAGGGTTTTCCCGATCTGCCGGGCCGCACCATGGCCGAGAAGCGCGACGCCCTGCGCCACCAGCACGACCAGTGGCGCCGCGCCTGCCTGCTGGAACCGCGTGGCAACGATGTGCTGGTGGGCGCGCTGTATTGCGAGCCGGTGTCGCCGGACGCCACCTGCGGCGTGATCTTCTTCAACAACGCCGGTTACCTCGGCATGTGCGGCCACGGCACCATCGGCCTCGTTGCATCGCTGCAACATCTGGGGCTGATCGCACCCGGCGTGCACAAGATCGACACGCCGGTCGGCCCGGTCAGTGCAACGCTGCATGAAGACGGCGCCGTGACCCTGGGCAACGTGCCCGCCTATCGCTCACGCAAGCAGGTGGCGGTGGAAGTTCCAGGATACGGTCGTTTCTTTGGCGACGTGGCCTATGGCGGAAACTGGTTTTTCCTGGTCTCCGAACACGGCCAGACGCTGACGATGGATAACGTCGAAACCCTGACCGACTTCACCTGGAAAATGCTCAAGGCCCTCGAAGACCAAGGCATCCATGGCGAGGACGGCGCAATCATCGACCACATCGAACTGTTCGCCGATGACGCCGAGGCCGACAGCCGCAACTTCGTCATGTGTCCCGGCAAAGCCTACGACCGCTCCCCTTGCGGCACCGGCACCAGCGCCAAACTGGCGTGCCTGGCCGCCGACGAAAAACTCGCGCCCGGCGAGCGCTGGGTGCAGGCGAGCATCACCGGCAGCCAGTTCGAAGGCCGCTTTGAATGGGAAGGCGATCGCGTTCGCCCCTACATCACCGGCCGCGCCCACATGACCGCCGACAGCACGCTGCTGATCGACGAAACCGATCCGTTCGCGTGGGGCATCTGAGCCGCTGCGCTGTTTTTTTTTCAACCCTCTCTGAATGACCGTTCCAAGGAGAACAATAATGAGCGACAACATCTTCACCGGCTGCATGCCCGCCCTGATGACCCCGTGCACCGCCGCGCGCAAACCGGACTTCGATGCGCTGGTGGCCAAGGGACGCGAGCTGATCGACATCGGCATGAGCGCCGTCGTGTACTGCGGCTCCATGGGCGACTGGCCGCTGCTCACCGAAGCCGAGCGTCAGGAAGGCGTGGCGCGGCTGGTGGCCGCCGGGATTCCGACCATCGTCGGCACCGGCGCGGTCAACACTCGGGAAGCGGTGTCCCACGCGGCCCATGCGGCGAAGGTCGGCGCGCAGGGCTTGATGGTGATTCCTCGGGTACTGTCCCGTGGTGCTTCGGCGGCGGCGCAAAAAGCCCACTTTGCGGCGATTCTGCAAGCGGCGCCAAACCTGCCGGCAGTGATTTACAACAGCCCTTACTACGGCTTCGCCACCCGCGCCGACCTGTTCTTCGAACTGCGCCGCGAATACCCGAACCTGATCGGTTTCAAGGAATTCGGCGGTGGCGCCGACCTGCGCTACGCCGCTGAAAACATCACTTCCAAGGACGATGACGTGACCCTGATGGTGGGTGTCGACACCCAGGTCGTGCACGGTTTCGTCAACTGCAACGCTACCGGCGCCATCACCGGCATCGGCAATGCCCTGCCCCGCGAAGTGCTGCAACTGGTGGCCCTGAGCAAGCAGGCGGCCAAGGGTGACGCCAAGGCCCGGCGTCAGGCGCGCGAGCTGGAATCGGCGCTGGCGGTGCTGTCGTCCTTCGACGAAGGCACGGATCTGGTGCTGTATTACAAACATCTGATGGTGCTCAACGGCGACAAGGAATACACCCTGCATTTCAACGAAACCGATGCCCTCAGCGACTCGCAACGCCGTTACGCGGAAGCCCAGTACACGCTGTTCCGTCACTGGTACGAAAACTGGTCGGCGCAGCAGAACTTCGCCTGACCTGCCGCTGCGCTCAAGCCCGCCGCCATCCACGGCGGCGGGCCTTTTCGTGACCTGCTTTATTGATAAGGAATGCGCCATGACCCTGACGGGCCAACTGCTGATCGGTCAGCACACCCTCACCGGCGACCGCGACGTCATCCACGGGATCAATCCCGCCACCAACACGCCTTTGGAACCGGCCTACGCCGGCGGCTCTGCCGAGCATGTCGAGCAAGCCTGCGCACTGGCCTGGGCGGCGCTCGACCGTTATCGCGAGACATCGCTTGAGGCACGGGCCGAATTCATTGAAACCATCGCGAGCGAAATCGAAGCCCTCGGCGACGAACTGATCGACCGCGCCCTGGCCGAAACCGGTCTGCCGCGCCCGCGCCTTGTGGGTGAGCGAGGACGCACCTGCCAGCAACTGCGGCTGTTTGCCCGCACCGTGCGGGCCGGTGAATGGCTGGATGTGCGAGTCGACACCGCGCAACCGCAACGCCAGCCAATGCCGCGTTCGGATCTGCGTCAGCGGCAGATTCCACTGGGCCCGGTGGCGGTGTTTGGCGCGAGCAACTTTCCACTGGCGTTCTCGGTGGCCGGTGGCGATACCGCGTCGGCGCTGGCCGCCGGCTGCCCGGTGATCGTCAAGGCTCACGGCGCCCATCCCGGCACCAGCGAACTGGTCGGCCGCGCCGTTGCGCGGGCGGTCAAGGCCTGTGGTTTGCCGGAAGGTGTGTTCTCGTTGCTCTACGGTTCGGGCCGTGAAGTGGGGATTGCGCTGGTCAGTGATCCACGGATCAAGGCGGTCGGCTTCACCGGTTCGCGCAGTGGCGGGCTCGCGCTGATCAAGGCTGCTCAGGCCCGGCCCGAGCCGATTCCGGTGTACGCGGAAATGAGTTCGATCAACCCGGTGTTGCTGTTTCCGGCGGCGTTGCACAATCGCGCCGAAGCATTGGCCCAAGGGTTTGTGGCTTCGCTGACATTGGGCGCCGGTCAGTTCTGCACCAATCCCGGTCTGGTGATCGCCCGCAAGGGGCCGGCGCTGGAAGCTTTCATTGGTGCAGCCAGCGAACTCATCCAGCGCAGCCCCGCGCAGACCATGCTCACGCCGGGGATCTTCAATGCTTACGAATCCAGCGTGAATGCCCTCGCGGAAAATACCCGGGCGCGTATTGCCGCCGTCGGCCAGCAAGCAACGGATCCGAATCAGGGCCAGGCTCATGTTTTTGTCACCGACGCCGCCGACTTCCTCGCCGATCATTCGTTGCAGGCAGAAGCCTTTGGCGCTGCCTCCTTGATCGTGCAATGCGCCAGCGACGCTGAAATCCGTCAGGTGTTCGAACAGCTGGAAGGCCAACTGACCGCCACGCTGCACCTGGATGACGAGGATCTGCAACAGGCCCGCGCCTTGCTGCCAACCCTGGAGCGCAAGGCCGGACGCCTGCTGGTCAACGGCTGGCCGACCGGGGTCGAAGTCTGCGATGCGATGGTGCATGGCGGGCCGTTCCCGGCGACTTCCGATTCGCGCACTACGTCGGTGGGCACGGCGGCGATCCTGCGTTTCCTGCGCCCGGTCTGCTATCAGGATTTCCCTGACAGCCTGCTGCCCACCGCGCTCAAACACGCCAATCCACTGTCGCTGCGTCGCTTGCTCGATGGCCAAAGGGAAGCCGTGAAAAATGCCGAATAACCCGCACGACATCGCCGTGGTGGGCGCCGGCATCATCGGCGTCGCAAGCGCCCTGCGCCTGGCCCGTCAGGGCTTGCGGGTGGTTGTGATCGACCCGCAGGAACCGGGCCACGGCGCTTCTTTCGGCAACGCCGGGCACCTGGCGACCGAGCAGGTGTTTCCGATTGCCGACAGCTCGATCCTAAAGCGCCTGCCGGCCATGCTCATGGACCCGATGGGCCCGCTGCGTCTGGACTGGAAATACCTGCCCCGCGCCCTGCCCTGGTTTACGCGGTTGTTGCTGAACCTGCGCTCGGCGCCCTTTCAGCGCACCGTTGCCGGGTTGCGGGCGCTGAATGAAAGCTCGCTGGACGCTTGGCACCGCTTGCTGAACGACATTCAGCGCCCCGAGCTGCTGAAGATGGAAGGTTCGCTGCTGGTGTTCGAACGACCCGACTCACGCCCGGCACTCGAAGCACTGCAGCGCCGCATGCAACAACAACAGGTGCCAGTCGATGGGTGGCAGGCCGGAGCGGTACGCGAGGCCGCGCCGCAACTCAGCGAACAGATTCAGGGCGGACTGTTTTTCCCGAACACCGGGCATTTCATCGATCCCTACCGGGTCGTCCGTGAGTTGGTCGAGGCGGCGAAAGCCAGCGGCGTGCAGTTTGTGAAACAGGCCGTTCAGGGCGGGCAACTGCACGAGCATGGCGTCGACCTGAAGACCGGAACCGGCACCCTGTCCGCTCGCCAGGTATTGATCGCCTGCGGCGCTCACTCGGCAAAACTCACCGCCGCACTGACCGGCAAAAAAGTCCCGCTGGACACCGAGCGCGGCTATCACCTGATGCTGCCCCACGAACACAACCGACTGCCCTTCCCCGTCACCTCGCTGGAACGCAAGTTCATCATGACCCCCATGTCCGAAGGCCTGCGCCTGGCCGGCACCGTCGAATTCGCCGGCCTCGACGCCCCACCGACCATGGCCCGCGCCTGGCAGTTGCATCGGTTGAGCAAGGGGTTGTTTCGAAAGGATCTGAATGTCGACGCGGCCACACCGTGGATGGGGTTTCGGCCGTCGCTGCCGGACTCGCTGCCGGTGATTGATCGTGTGTGTGACGGGAGGGTCTTGCTTGCGTTCGGGCATCAGCATCTTGGGCTGACGCAGGCGGCGGTGACGGCGGAGATGGTTGGGGGGATGGTGTTGCCATCGGCGCAGGACACGGCGCGTATTCTTCCGTCGAGCGAGTTCTATCGACTGGATCGCTTTTGAGTGGACGTCTATCGGGCGCCCTGCTGATATTCACGGGGCGTACACCCGAACTCTCGGCGAAACACCGTGTGCAGGTACTGCGCGGATTTGAAACCGCAACTGCGGGCAACGTCCGCAATCGGTGTGTCGGTTTTTTCCAGCCCGCGAGTGGCCGCCGCCAGTTTGAAACGCAGAATCTCGTCATGCACGCTGCAACCACGCACCGTGCGAAAGTGCGACTCCAGCGATGAGCGCGACACGCCGACATAGGCCGCCACTTGCGCGGTCTTGATGCCCTGGCAGGCATATTGGCGGATGAACAGCAGCGCCTGCATCACATAGGGGTTGCCCAAAGGTTGATGCAAGCTCGACACCTGGACGTTGATCGCTTCAGGCGGGATCAGGACATGCGCGCCCGTTGACGGTTTGCCGTGCAGCATCTGATGCAGCAGTTGCGCGGCGGTGCGGCCCATGGTTTCGGTGCCCTGGATGACAGAGCTCAGGGGAACCCGGGTCAGGCTGCGGGTCAGCGGGTCGTTGTCGATGCCGATCAACGCCACCTGCTCTGGCACGGCGATCCCGGCGGTCAGGCAGGCTTGCAGCAACTGCCGGGCGCGGGCGTCACTGACCGCAATGATGCCAATGGGTTTGGGCAGGCTTTGCAGCCAGGCGATCAGTTGTTCGACGGCGCTGTCCCACAGCGGCGCGCTGGTGCCCATGCCGCGATAGACCTCGCCGTGCAAGCCGTCCCGTTGCATCAATCGTAGAAAGGCCTTTTCGCGCTCCTGAGCCCAACGATTGGCCTGCGCCTCAGGCAGGCTGAAACAGGCAAACCGTTGCAACCCGGCCTCGACCAAGTGCTCGTAAGCCATGGTGATCAGCGCGCTATTGTCGGTCGCGACGTACGGGATGCCTTTGGGATAGGCCCGCTCATCCTGATAAGAACCACCCACCGCCACCACGGGCAACTTGATATCGGCCAGCGCCTCGCCGATCAGCGGATCGTCGAAGTCGGCGATGATCCCGTCACCCTGCCAGCGTTCGATGCCCTTCAAGCGGCAGAGAAAATCCTCCTCCAGGAACAGATCCCAGGACGCGCGCGTGCTGCTCAGGTAGTTGCCGATGCCACTGATGATGCCGCGGTCATAGATCTTGCTGCCGTTGAACAACAGGGCGATGCGGTGAACAGGCGGTACGGTTTTCATTGTTTTCAGGCTTGTTCGGGGCCCCTTGCCGTAGAGGCGGTTTGCACAGACTAGGCGCGCCAGCGGCGAATCTCAATACGCAAAATCGCACTGCGTGTTGGTGATTTTCGTAAACGGCAGGCACAGGGCCGTTGCTAGTATCGGGACACGCCCAAGAACAACAACCAAGAACAACAAGGACATTGCCAATGCCGTACTTCCCCGATATCGAGCGGATCCGCTACGAAGGTCCTGCCAGCGATTCTCCCCTTGCCTTCCGTCACTACGACGCCGACAAGATCATCCTCGGCAAGCCCATGCGCGAACACCTGCGCATGGCAGCCTGCTATTGGCACACCTTTGTCTGGCCGGGCTCCGACGTGTTCGGCGCCGGGACGTTCAAGCGCCCGTGGCAACACGCCGGCGACCCGATGGAGTTGGCCATCGGCAAGGCGCAGGCCGCGTTCGAGTTTTTCTCCAAACTGGGTATCGACTACTACTGCTTTCACGACACGGATGTCGCCCCCGAAGGCCACTCGCTGAAGGAGTACCGCAACCACTTCGCCCAAATGGTCGATCACCTGGAACGGCATCAGGAAGAAAGCTCAATCAAGCTGCTGTGGGGCACCGCCAACTGCTTCAGCAATCCGCGCTTTGCCGCCGGCGCCGCCAGTAACCCGGATCCTGAAGTGTTCGCCTGCGCCGCCGCCCAGGTCTCCAGCGCCATGAACGCGACTCAACGCCTCAAGGGCGCCAACTATGTGTTGTGGGGCGGTCGCGAGGGTTACGAAACCCTGCTCAACACCGACTTGAAACGTGAGCGCGAACAACTGGGGCGCTTCATGCGCATGGTGGTCGAGCACAAGTACAAGATCGGTTTCAAAGGCGACCTGCTGATTGAACCCAAGCCGCAGGAACCGACCAAGCACCAATACGATTACGACAGCGCCACCGTGTTCGGTTTTCTCCAGCAGTTCGGTCTGGAAAAGGAAATCAAGGTCAACATCGAGGCCAACCACGCGACCCTGGCCGGCCATAGTTTTCATCACGAGGTGGCGACGGCCGTCTCGCTGGGGATTTTTGGCAGCATCGACGCCAACCGGGGCGACCCGCAAAACGGTTGGGACACCGATCAATTCCCCAACAGCGTCGAGGAGATGACCCTGGTCACCTATGAAATCCTCAAGGCCGGCGGTTTCGGCAATGGCGGGTTCAACTTCGATTCCAAGGTGCGCCGCCAGAGCCTCGACGAGGTCGATCTGTTTCACGGTCACGTCGGTGCCATGGACGTCCTCGCCCTGTCGCTCGAGCGGGCCGCCGCCATGGTCCAGAACGATCAGCTTCAGCGGCTCAAGGATCAACGCTACGCCGGCTGGCAGCAGCCGTTCGGCCAGTCGGTGCTGGCGGGTGAGTTCAATCTCCAGTCCCTGGCCGAGCACGCTTTCGCCAACGAATTGAACCCGCAAGCCGTCAGCGGCCGGCAGGAAATGCTCGAAAACGTCGTCAACCGGTTTATCTATCGCTGATCGCCAAACGGGGACTGCGGGCGCTGTGACATTTGCGCGACAAATCTGTAGTCCGTTTCGCCTACTGATTCTCTACAGTTCCACCAGCCCGATATTCATCGTCAGGCCGTGTCTTTCAAACAAAAATAAAAGGACGCACCACCATGAAGAATGTAAAACGCACACTGCTGGCCAGCGCCCTGGCCCTGTTGTCGCTGCCGGTGATGGCCGACGCGGCCCATCCGAAAATCGGTTTCTCCATTGATGACCTGCGGCTGGAACGCTGGTCACGGGACCGGGATTACTTCGTTGCCGCAGCAGAAAAAATGGACGCCAAGGTCTTCGTGCAGTCGGCCGATGCCAACGAGCAGAAGCAGATTTCGCAAATCGAAAACCTGATTTCCCGTGGCGTCGATGTCATCGTCATCGTGCCATTCAACGCCACCGTGCTGACCAACGCGGTAGCCGAAGCGAAGAAAGCCGGGATCAAGGTCGTGTCCTATGACCGTCTGATCCTCAACGCCGATATCGACGCCTACATCTCCTTCGATAACGAAAAGGTCGGCGAGATGCAGGCCAGCGGCGTGCTGCACGCAGCGCCCAAGGGCAATTACTTCCTGCTGGGTGGCGCGCCCACCGATAACAACGCGAAAGTGTTGCGCGAAGGTCAGATGAAGGTGCTGCAACCGGCCATCGACAAAGGCGATATCAAGATCGTCGGCCAGCAGTGGGTGAAGGAATGGAACCCGACCGAGGCGCTGAGCATTGTGGAAAACGCCTTGACCCGCAACGACAACAAAATCGATGGCATCGTCGCCTCCAACGACGCCACGGCCGGCGGCGCCATTCAGGCCCTGGCCGCTCAGCAATTGGCCGGCAAGGTGCCGATCTCCGGGCAGGACGCGGACCTGGCAGCGGTCAAGCGGGTGATCGCCGGCACGCAAACCATGACGGTGTACAAGCCGCTGAAACTGATTGCCTCCGAAGCCGCCAAACTCTCGGTGCAACTGGCGCGCAACGAGAAACCCGCCTACAGCTCGCAGTACGACAATGGCAGCAAAAAAGTCGACACCATCCTGCTCACCCCGACTCCGTTGACCAAGGACAACATCGACCTGCTGGAACAGGACGGCTTCTATACCAAGGCGCAGATCGCCGGACAGTGACACTCACTGAGTGATGCCCCCGCAGGCGTTCCGCTCCTGCGGGTTCAGTCCCGTATCTGCCGCTTATGAGTCTCTGCCATGTCCGACTACCTGCTGCAAATGAACGGCATCGTCAAAACCTTCGGCGGTGTCAAAGCGCTTAATGGCATCGACCTCAAGGTCCGGCCGGGCGAGTGCGTCGGGCTGTGCGGCGAGAATGGCGCCGGCAAGTCCACGCTGATGAAAATCCTGTCTGCGGTTTATCCCCATGGTACCTGGGACGGTGAAATCCTCTGGGACGGTCAGCCACTCAAGGCGCAGTCGATCAGCGAAACGGAAGCCGCCGGTATCGTCATCATTCACCAGGAACTGACGCTGGTGCCCGACCTGTCAGTGGCCGAAAACATTTTCATGGGTCATGAACTGACGCTGCCGGGTGGACGGATGAATTACCCGGCGATGATCCATCGCGCCGAAGCCCTGATGCGTGAACTGAAAGTGCCGGACATGAACGTGTCGCTGCCGGTTTCGCAGTACGGCGGCGGTTATCAGCAACTGGTGGAAATCGCCAAG
Source organism: Pseudomonas sp. V88_4 (assembly GCF_029967985.1). Classification (NCBI taxonomy): domain Bacteria; kingdom Pseudomonadati; phylum Pseudomonadota; class Gammaproteobacteria; order Pseudomonadales; family Pseudomonadaceae; genus Pseudomonas; species Pseudomonas sp. V88_4. Next base: position 17,032 of record NZ_JASCAF010000008.1, on the reverse strand, counting down.
GCCCTGAACAAACAGGCACGCCTGCTGATCCTCGACGAGCCGTCATCGGCCCTGACCCGTTCGGAAATCGAGGTGTTGCTGGACATCATCCGCGACCTCAAGGCCAAGGGTGTCGCCTGCGTCTACATCTCCCACAAGCTCGATGAAGTGGCCGCCGTGTGCGACACCATTTCAGTGATCCGCGACGGCAAACACATCGCCACGACCGCCATGGAAAACATGGATATCCCACAGATCATCACACAGATGGTCGGTCGGGAAATGAGCAGCCTCTACCCCACCGAACCCCACGACATCGGCGAGGTGATTTTCGAAGCGCGCCACATCACCTGCTACGACGTCGACAACCCCAAACGCAAACGGGTCGACGACGTTTCGTTCAGCCTCAGACGCGGGGAAATCCTCGGCATCGCCGGGCTGGTCGGTGCCGGCCGCACGGAGCTTGTGACCGCGCTGTTCGGCGCCTACCCCGGTCGCCACGAAGGCGAAGTCTGGCTGGACGGCCAACTCATCGACACCCGTACGCCGCTCAAATCAATCCGCGCCGGCGTGTGCCTGGTACCCGAAGACCGCAAGCGTCAGGGGATCATTCCCGACCTGGGTGTCGGCCAGAACATCACCCTGGCGGTGCTGGACAGTTTCTCGAAACTGACCCGCATCGACGCCGAAGCCGAACTGGGCAGCATCGACCGGGAAATTTCCCGCCTGCACCTCAAGACCGCGAGCCCGTTCCTGCCGATCACCAGCCTGTCCGGGGGCAATCAACAAAAAGCCGTGTTGGCGAAGATGCTGCTGACCCGGCCCCGGGTGCTGATTCTCGACGAGCCGACCCGAGGGGTGGACGTCGGTGCCAAGTACGAGATCTACAAGTTGATGGGAATGCTGGCCGCCGAAGGCGTGTCGATCATCATGGTGTCTTCGGAACTGGCCGAAGTGCTCGGCGTTTCCGACCGCGTCCTGGTGATCGGCGAAGGTCAACTGCGGGGTGACTTCATCAACCATGACCTCACTCAGGAACAGGTGCTCGCCGCGGCACTCAGCCAGCCTGACAGCCATAACAATAAAGCTCGGAAATCCGCGTAAATGAATCAGGTCAAACAACTCTTCACCCGCTACAAGATGCTCGCACTGGTGTTTGCCGTGGCGTTGATCTGGCTGTTCTTCAGCTGGCAGACCGAGGGCGGATTCCTGACACCACGCAACCTCTCCAACCTGCTGCGCCAGATGTCCATCACCGGGATCCTCGCCTGCGGCATGGTGCTGGTGATCATCAGCGGCGAGATCGATCTGTCGGTCGGCTCCTTGCTGGGCCTGCTCGGTGGCGTGGCAGCCATTCTCGACGTTGTCTATCACATACCGCTGCTGGCGAACCTGAGCCTTGTGGTGGTGTGCGGACTGCTGATCGGCCTCGCCAATGGCTACATGGCGGCGTACCTGCGCATTCCGTCGTTCATCGTGGGGCTGGGGGGCATGCTGGCTTTTCGGGGGATTTTGCTGGGGATCACCGGCGGCACAACCATCGCTCCGGTATCGCCGGAACTCGTTTACATTGGCCAGGGTTATCTGCCCCATACGGTCGGCGCCGGTCTGGGCGTCCTGCTGTTCGCACTGACGTTGTTCCTGACCTGGAAACAACGGCGCAATCGCGCCCTTCACGGCCTCGCGGCACACTCAATGGGGCGAGACGTGGCACGGGTGTTGTTGATCGGCGCGGTACTGGCCGGGTTTGTCCAGACCCTCAACAGCTATGACGGCATTCCCGTGCCGGTCCTGCTTCTGCTGATCCTGCTGGGCGGATTCAGCTACGTGACCAGCCAGACCGTGTTCGGCCGACGCGTCTATTCCGTGGGCAGCAACATGGAAGCGACGCGCCTGTCCGGTATCAATGTGCAGGCCGTGAAGCTGTGGATTTTCGGAATCATGGGCGTGATGTGCGCCCTCGCCGGTGTGGTCAACACTGCACGCCTGGCCGCCGGCTCACCTTCGGCCGGCAGCATGGGCGAACTCGACGCCATCGCCGCCTGCTTCATCGGCGGCACCTCGATGCGCGGCGGTTCCGGCACAGTCTACGGCGCCCTCCTCGGCGCCCTGGTCATCACCAGCCTGGACAACGGCATGTCCATGCTCGACGTCGACAGCTACTGGCAGATGATCGTCAAGGGCAGCATTCTGGTGTTGGCGGTTTGGGTGGATGTGAGTACGCGGACTGGGCGGCGTTGAAATGAAGGCATCTCTGAAAATGCGAAAAGCCTGCTTTTGAATGCAGGCTTTTCGTTACGCCTGGAGCTTTTCGATATCTAGGAAGGCATCAGCCAGTGCCGTTCAGTGCTCCACCCGAGAAAAACCTTACAACCCTCGCGCTCTTGGTGAACCGAAGTCAACCGACACCCAGATACCGCCATGCGCAACCCGACCATGGCGGGAAGAAATCGCCCCTGAAATGCGTCGGATTGAGCCGCGAAATGCACTTCAATGTTTCCAAGCGCACTCTCCAATCGAGATTGATCCAGCATCGACAGATAAAACATCATGTGGCGCCATGCATACGCTGTGTTTTTCAACATGACCAGACGTGCTTGGTAGAACTTGATCTGCATCTGCTGCCGACTGCAGATCCACTTGAAACATGCCTCGGCCATTGAGCCCAAACGATCATTTAACAGCGTCTTCAGGTCCAGATCATCAAACAGGATCGCCAGGTTTTGCGTGGTCAATATCTGTTGCTGTTCGATGATCGTGCCGTTGTTCGCTGGACTCCATCTACCGATATCGGCATTCGCCCGCCGTGCGCACAAACCAGCCAGCACACCACTGTTGCTTCGTGAGTTTCGCTGTTTGGGTAATGCAGCCAACTGATCCATGTCGATATCGTAATAACGTTCGTAAAGTGATCCGGCCATCAGCCGGACTGAACGCTTGGCAGCCTTCACGAACTTGCCGGAGAAAGCGCCCATGAAAATGTCAGCCGCGATCTCCTCTACGAAGGGAAGATCCAGCTTGGCCGATTCGGCAAGCGAGGAAAATTCCTGAAGCAACTTGTTGGGCAGAATGGCCTGAGGAAATGCAACAAGGGTCAACGCGGACGCCTCGACCAAAGCCTGTCTGGCACCTTCAATCGCAAGAGCGCCAGCCTCGTACTCGGTCTTCAGGGCTTTCACCCAAGGCAAATCATCGACTCTCACCTGACGCTGCATGTTCAGCAACAATAGAGAGCGTCGACGCCTGAAAGCACGATAGGTAGCGACAGACAGTGCCCGCAGCGCTACGTCTCGATATCCGGCGCTACAGATTTGCGCCGTCATCGCCGGCAGCACCTTCGCCACTGTATCTGCGGATGTAATGACCCCATGTTCAATCAACTCTGCAACCGTTCCCCTTCTGCAACGTTCGAGGCGTCGACGAATCGAAGGAGGAATGGTCTCCCCCTCCATAAATGAATAAACCTTCGCCTCTTCGTTGGTGATGGGCGTCAGCAACGGCGCGAAATCAGAGATGCCTTCCGAGACTGGATATCTCGCAAGTCGCACGGAAGCAGCCTTGGCAATCAGATGGTGTGCCGAAGCTGATACGTGATGACGCTGCTGTGCGCGCTTGCTGGAATGATCTTCGGACTTAGGGTGTCCATGCTTGGCTACAAAGTCATCGACGATTCTGCGAATTCGCCCAACCTGGCGCCCCGTTAGCGATGCAGGATCGATAGAGCATTGCTTGAGCAATGCCAGCAACTCCGTCACTCGATCACTGGAATTATCCGTACGACGGGGATCAGCCTCAGTGGCGTTATCAAACTCTTTACCAAGCACCGAAGCACGCTCGAACCACCCTTCAGGGTAATGCCGGCAAGGCCAACCATCGTTGTACGTCAGCAGGAATAGCGAGACCGCCGCGTCGTAGAGAGGCAACCTGCGTTCAACAACATGCTTTTGAACGGCAAGACGAGGCTGGGGTGAGAGAACGGACAGGCGCAGACTGATTTGGCCAGCATTGAAAACTTCAACTTCAGCCATCGAGAGCGGGCGCTCATTGGCTGCTACGGGAAAAAAACGCACTCGTTCGAAGAAAGGCGCGATCTGCTCGATCAACGTTCTCGCTTCTTCGACGCGTTGTTGCCCCAGAAACCAGGCCACTGTCAGCAACGCAGCCTCTTCCGGTACATCGATCCGATAGTCTTCGTTCGTCAATCGCTCTTGCAGCGTTCTGACGCCTTCGTCTGAAAGATGCCACCTATTCAAATCGAGCCGTTCGTAACCCGCTCGAATGCCAGGAATCGATGACGCCAACAGGCGCTCATGAGCGGTCAACTCGCCACCGGCCAGAAGGTTGCCCGTTGCAAAGCCGCCGGTGGCCACTTCCAGCGTGATCCATTCTGGCAGGTCGGCAAACGGCGTCCGCGAGCCATACAGTGCACGGCCATGCATCAGGTTTTCGAGAACCTTTTGCCAGCGTTCGATCCTGGCAATTGCTTTCGGACTGGCGTCGTTGTCGCGTGCAGTAAGCGCGCGAGACACTTGAAAGTGCGCATAACCGGCGTTTATTTCGCCGAGCGCACCCGATTCACCCTCAGGCCTGAACATACTTCCTTGTGACCTACTATGTAGTGGGTCCGGGGGCTGGATTCGAACCAGCGCCCACCCGGTTAGGAGCCGAGTGTTCTACCGCTGAACTACCCCGGAACAGAGCGCGCATTGTCGATGAGTCGCGAAAGTATGTGAAGCTCGGATTCAGGGATTTTGTTGCGACAAATCTCTGATCGTTAAGCCTTCATCACTCAATGCAGCTCTTATCCAAACGCTACGCGCACAAAATCAATAAAACTCCTTAACTTCGGCGTCAGCCTCGGATCCGGCGCATACAACAGATTCATCGGCGAAACCGGCACCTTGTACTGCGGCAGCAGACTCACCAGCGTCCCGCTTCGCAGCGAATCCTTGACCAGTTCCAGCGGCAACATCACCACCCCCAGCCCCGCCACTGCTCCGGACAGCAACGGATCGCCCTGATTAATCGTCAATCGGCTTTTAATCGGTACGTCGATACAGCCTTCCGGGCCTTCGAATCGCAGGTGTGAGCGGCCGTCCGAATAGGCGAATGCCAGGCATTCATGTTCCTGGAGATCCCAAGGCGTGGTGATGGGTGGGCGGCGTGCGAGGTAGGACGGCGCTGCGCACAGCACCATTTGATAGGGCATCAGCGGCAGTGCCTTCAGGCCACAGTCGGCGAGTTCGCCGATGCGGAACACCGCGTCGTATCCGCCGTCCACCAGGTCGACCAGTTCGTTCGATAGCGTCAGGTCCACCGACACTTGCGGATAGCGAACCATGTACTCCAGCAGCTTCGGCGACAGCGAACTGACGCCGAACGTGACGGGCGCATTGATCCGCAACCGACCGCTGGGCACGCCCCGGGTCACGGCGGCCATTTCTTCGGCGGCATCCATATCGGCCAGAATCAGCTTCGCCCGCTGATAGAACGTGCGGCCGAAATCCGTGAGGCTCTGCTTGCGAGTGGTGCGGTTGAGCAGCGAAACGCCCAGATGCTGCTCGAGCATTTTAACTTGCTTGCCGACCATTTGCGGGGACAGGTTGAGTTCGTCCGCCACCGCGCTGAAGGAACCCAGCTCCACCGCTTTGACGAAGGTGGCCATGAGTGTGAGGCGATCCATTGGAAACTCGTTGTTTCTAGTGTTGCGCCATCTTAGGCCTTTATCCGCAGCAGGCCAAAGCCTAAATTGGCGTCCATGGCACCGGACAACGCCGGTGCAATTTCATCGATAACCGAGGAAGTACACATGGCACGCATTGTCAGGATTCATGAATACGGTGACGCGAGCGTCCTGAAACTGGAAAACGTCGACGTCCCGGCGCCCGCTGCGGACGAAGTGCAGATCGAGGTCAAAGCCTTTGGCCTGAATCGCGCCGAAGTGATGTTCCGCAACCACGCCTATCTGCAGGAAGCGGAGTTTCCCAGTCGTCTCGGCTACGAAGCTGCCGGCGTGGTGGTCGCAGTTGGCGCCAACGCCAGCGAGTTCAAGATCGGTGATGCCGTCAGCCTGATTCCGCCGCTGGACATCGCGCGCTGGGGCACTTACGGCGAGCTGGCCAACGTGCCCGCCCACCTCACCGTCAAGCACCCGCAGAACCTGTCGTTTGAACAAGCGGCAGCATCCTGGATGCAATACGTCACCGCGTGGGGTGCGCTGGTCGAACAGGCCAAATTGCAAAAGGACGATTTCGTGATCGTCACCGCCGCCTCCAGCAGCGTCGGCCTGGCAGCTTTCCAAATCGCCAAAATGGTCGGTGCCACCTCGATTGCCGTCACCCGCACCCGTGCCAAGAAACAGGCCTTGCTCGACGCCGGCGCCGCGCATGTGATCGTCAGCGATGAAGAAGACATGGTTGCAGCCGTCATGGCGCTGACCGACGGCAAAGGCGCGCGGGTGGTGTTCGATCCGGTGGGCGGCCCGTCGTTCGAACCGCTGACCCAAAGCATGGCGCGCGGCGGCATCCTGCTGGAGTACGGCGCCCTGAGCCCGGAACCGACGCCGTTCCCGCTGTTCACCGTGCTCGGCAAATGCCTGACGCTCAAGGGTTACCTCTATACGGAGATCGTCTCCGATCCGGCCATCCTGGCACGCGCCAAAACGTTCATCGGCGACGGGCTGGCATCGGGTGCGCTGAACCCGATCATTGCCAGGACATTCGCCCTGGATGACATTCAGGAGGCGCATCGCTTTCTTGAGGCCAATCAGCAGGTCGGGAAGATTGTCGTCACGGTTTGAGGTGATGAATCCCCTGCTCTTCTGTTTGCGGTAGAAACGACGAAAGCCTGCTTTTTCCAAAGCAGGCTTTCGTCTATTAGAAAGCATTAGTTTTTGGTTGGCTGCGAGCTTGCGTAGCCGTTCATCAGACTGTGGCAGTTCGGAATGCGCCGGCTGGAAAATCTGCGGAACCGGCGTCATGCTATGCTCAAAGCAAGTGAACAAGGGCTTTAAAAATGACTAAACCAGCCACTGACAGTGTCGCAACCGAGGTTCGTCGGCTTGCCAAGGCGCATCATGTTACCGCAGACCGTGACAGCATGAGCTGCATGGCGGTTACCATCACTCGTCTGGCAGGAGATGTAGTTGAGCTGGACGGCGTTGAGCAGTTGCTCGTCAATCTCAAAAAGAAAGGTGTGCTGAACAAATCCGAAATCATGTCGTTTCAAGGACGCTACCTTGAGGAAAAAAGGCGTTCGAAAAAGAAGCTTAGTGCATGATATTTGACCCTTTCGGCGATTTCGAAACAGCGGGCTATCTTCAAAACTCGCTCAAGCTCAAAGACCCCACTGAAGTAAAAGAATCCGAGCATCTCGCCTTCGAAGCGAGTATCGAAGACGCTCTGGCCTATCTGGCCAAGAAAAAAACCATCGATTTCAAATCCGTTCTTAAGACACATGAAATCCTGTTCTCAGGTTTTTATCCCTGGGCGGGAAAAGACAGGAACGAACTGGTACCCCACCTCGCTGTTTTCAAGGGATCGAAAGAAGATCCTCACCACACCGTCTTTGAACGTCCCGACCTCATTAAAAGGTCCGTCGAGTACGCTCTTGAACTTGCAGCAAACAAGAAACGCTTCAGAGATCGTCCAGGGGAAGTGATGGGGCAGCTCGCCTCTGCTCACCCGTTTCTGGATGGCAATGGCCGCACAATACTGCTTGTGTACATGGAACTGTGCTATCGGACGAGATTTGCCATCGATTGGTCAAAAACCAACAAGGACGAATATCTCCGCGCACTCAGCAATGAAATTCAAGATCCATTCAAAGGGCATCTCGACACCTACCTGTTACCTTTCGTCACCGACATCTCCAGCCGTGACGAATGGCCGGAAATGATCGGCGGCATAAAAGGATTGGATGGTCTGGACAAGGAAGGCATTACGTATGGGAGCCTTGACGACCCAGAGGTTCAGCAGCTCTATAAAACCTATAGAGCTCAGCCAATCGAATGACGGACGCGCCCGGAATAACGCGATAAAAAAGAAAGCCTGTTTTTTTCAAAGCAGGCTTTCGTCTATCCGGCATCCGGTTATTTCTGATGCGCCGTCAGTGCGGCATAGCCGTTCATCAAGTTGCGGTAGTTCGGGATGCGCTGGGACAGCAGGTTGCCCAGGCCTTCGATGTCGTTGCGCCAGTCGCGGTGCAGTTCGCAGGCCACCGAGAACCAGTTCATCATCTGTGCGCCGGCCTGGGTCATGCGATTCCACGCGGCTTGTTGCACGGTGGTGTTGAAGGTGCCGGAAGCGTCGGTCACCACGAACACGTCAAACCCTTCCGCCAGCGCCGACAGGGTCGGGAACGCTACGCACACGTCGGTCACGACGCCGGCAATGATGATCTGCTTGCGGCCGGTGGCCTTGATCGCCTTGACGAAGTCTTCGTTGTCCCAGGCGTTGATCTGGCCTGGGCGGGCGATGTATGGCGCGTCCGGGAACATTTCCTTGAGTTCCGGCACCAGCGGGCCGTTCGGGCCTTGTTCGAAACTGGTGGTGAGGATGGTCGGCAATTCGAAGAACTTGGCCAGATCGGCCAGCGCCAGTACGTTGTTCTTGAACTCGTTTGGCGAGAAGTCCTGAACCAGAGAAATCAGACCGGTCTGGTGGTCGACCAGCAGAACTACGGCGTCGTCTTTGTTCAGGCGGTTGTAGGTTGGAGTGCTCATGTGTGAATCCCTTTTTAGTTGTGGAAGTGCGTTTGCGTTCAAGATGGGCACAGATTACTGACTCGCCTTAAAGCGATAAATCGTCTGAAAAGCGTTTCACCGTCAACCCAAAGCGGACAATCAACTCAAACTGCCAGCCAGTTCACACAGCCAGCCCGACCTTCGCGCCTATCCTTGTCATAATGCTCACCCGCTCAGAACGACCTCCAGGGAAATGTTGATGCCCGGACGCAACACGCAAGCGCCCACTCCCGATCAAGCACCGCGCGCACCCCGCCAAGGCGTGAACGCCGGCTCGACCTTTCGGCTGACCGTCAGTTTCATGCTGATGGTGGTTGTGGCCTTTCTGGCGGTCGAGAGCTGGCGGACGTGGCGCGACTATCGTTCGGTCTTTGCTTCCGCGCGCGATTCGGTGACCAACCTCGCCCGCGCCACGGCGCAACACGCCGAGGACACCATTCGCCAGGTCGATGTGTTGACTGCCGGGCTGGCCGAGCGTGTCGAAGGCGATGGGCTGCAGAACCTCGATGTGGCGCGGATTCACAAACTGCTCATTCAGCAATCGAAAATCATGCCGCAGCTGCACGGCCTGTTCATCTACGGCCCGGACGGCCATTGGATCGTGACCGACAAGGAGGTCACGCCCGAGACGGCCAACAACGCCGACCGCGATTATTTCCAGTACCACCGCACCCATGAAGACCGAGGCGTGCGCATCGGTCAGGTGGTGGAAAGCCGTTCCACCCATGACCTGATCATTCCGATCTCACGGCGTTTGAATAACCCGGACGGCTCGTTCGCCGGCGTGTTGCTGGGGACGGTCAAGGTCAGTTATTTCGTCGACTATTACGGTGACTTCCGCATCGATGACAAAGGCGCGCTGGTGCTGGCAATGCGCGACGGCACGATCCTTGTGCGCCGGCCGTTCATTGCCTCGGTGGTCGGCAAAAGCCTGGCGAACAGCGAGATCTTCAAGACCTACCTGCCCAACGCCAACCAGGGCATTGTCCAGATCAGGGCGGTGGTCGACGACACCGAACGCCTTTACGGCTATCGCGCCCTGACTACCTACCCGCTGGTGGTCGAGGCCGGTTTGTCCCGTGACTCCATCATTACGCCGTGGCGCCAGGATCTGCTGAAAAACGGTTTCGTGCTGGTGTTCCTGATTCTGGTGCTGGCCTGTTTCGGGCTCATCGTGCTGAGCCAGTTGCGTCAGCGGATGGCAATGGAGCGGGAGATCCGTTCCGCGCACAAAACGATGCGCGACATGGCGCTGACCGACAGCCTCACCGGCCTGGGCAACCGCCGACGCCTGGACGCGGCGCTGACGGATGAGATTCGTCTGGCACGCCGTCAGGGTTCGCCGCTGTCGTTGATCATGCTCGATGTCGACTACTTCAAGCGCTACAACGACCAATACGGCCACGCTGCCGGCGATGATTGCCTGATCGCGGTCGGCGACGGTATCCGCAAAGCGGTCAAGCGGCCCTCGGATCTGGCCGTGCGCTACGGCGGCGAGGAATTCACCGTGCTGCTGCCCAACACCGACAGCGCCGGGGCGATTCAGGTGGCTGAAGACATTCTGCAGACCATTCGTTCGCTGGAGATTGAACATGCCGCGCACCCGCTGGGGTATGTCACCGCGAGTGCCGGGATCACCACCCGCTATCCGGTAGACGAGACGGTGACCCCGGCCAGTTTGCTCAAGTCAGCCGATACCTGTTTGTATCAGGCCAAACAACAAGGCCGGAATCGCTGGTGTTCGGCGCAGGCTTCCCGGCAAATCCAGCCGATTGCGGCAATGCCGCGCATGGATCGCTGAGTGCAATGACCACCAGCCAACTCCACGCTTCACGATTTATTTACCGAATCAACCTTGGAATCAGCCCACACTCCCTCATATCAAGGAACATCTGCGACCCATTCGAGAGGAAGGACATGCCATGACCACTCAAACCGAAACTGCGATTCTCGCCGGCGGCTGCTTCTGGGGCATGCAGGATCTGTTGCGCCGCTACCCCGGCGTGCTGCAGACGCGGGTCGGTTACACCGGCGGCGATGTGCCGAACGCCACCTACCGCAATCATGGCAACCACGCCGAGGCCATCGAAATCGTCTTTGACCCCACCGTGATCAGCTACCGGCAGATCCTCGAGTTCTTCTTCCAGATCCACGACCCCAGCACCCCCAACCGCCAAGGCAACGACCTCGGTCCGAGTTATCGTTCGGCGATCTATTACCTGAACGAGCAGCAACGCGATATCGCCGAAGACACTGCGGCCGATGTCGACGCATCGGGCCTGTGGCCAGGTCGTGTGGTCACCGAAATCGAACCGGCGGGACCGTTCTGGGAGGCGGAACCGGAGCATCAGGATTACCTCGAGCGCATTCCGAATGGCTACACCTGCCACTTCATTCGCCCGAACTGGAAGCTGCCGAAACGCGGTTGAGGTGCAGCGGGGTCGGTGCGCAACGCGTTGTTTGTCGCGTTGTGCCTGATCCCTTTCTTCCTCGTACCTGAGGTACGAGCATCAACAATCCCTCAGTTTGTTCTAGCCATTGGAAATGGCGCTCCCTTCATATTTCCTTATGAGCAAGACCCTATGACCTCGAAGCTGACCGTCGCAAAACTTTTAGGCCCTTGGTCAGGAGATGCCCCGACAGGGCTCACGCAGCGCTGCAGAGAGGCCTGGGATACACCCATCGAGCAGTTGAGTGATCTGATGGTCGCGACTTTTCTGAATCAGGATGTTGCTTTCGAGCACATGCTCATTGAGGCGAAACGGCGCATAGTCGCAGATGAACGTGATGACACCGAATATTTTGATGGGCAGCTTTTGGAAGCAATGAAACGAGTGCCAAAACAGTAGAGAAACAACCAAGACTGTAGGGCGTGTAGGCCTCAGTGACGAGTGCGCTGATGCACTCGACATCCTGAGATTGAGCGCGGCGGTTGGTCTGCGTTTTGGAGCTCCGGTCGTATGTCAGGCATGCCGGCGATAGTCCCACAGTTCACGCCTGCGACACACCTAGGCCTTGCCCGCCGCAACCGCCGCCCTCGCCTGCCCATGCTGCCGTGTGGTCACCAGCCCGATAAAGGAAATCGCCAGCGCCAGCCCAATGGTCGACGTCACTTCCAGACGATGCTCGGGCGTCACCATCATCACCGCGAGCGCGGCGCAGATGAACGCAATCACCAGCCAGGTCAGCCATGGAAACAGCCACATGCGAAACGTTAGTTCTATGTTCTGCCGGCGCAACATCCGGCGCATGCGCAATTGCGAAACCGCGATCACCAGATACACCAGCAACGCAATCGCGCCGGAGCTGGCGAGTAGAAACTGGAACAACCCGGCCGGCATGAAATAGCTGAACAGCGTCACCCCGGCACCGATCACGGTGCTGGCGATCACCGCCGCCCTCGGCACGCCCGCAGCAGAGGTCACTTTCAGCGGTTTCGGAGCATCGCCGCGACGGCCCAGCGAGAACAGCATCCGCGAGGAAATGTAGATCGAGGAATTCATGCAACTGGCCACCGCGATCAGCACGACCACATCGACCAGGAATTTGGCGTTGGGAATGTTCATCAGCTCCAGAGCCCGCTGATATGAGCCGACGGACGCCAGCAGTGGATCGTTCCAGGGCACCACGGAAATCACCACGAAAATCGACAGCAGATAAAACACGCCGATGCGCCAGATTACCGAGCGCGTCGCCTTGGCGATGTTCTGCGCCGGGTTGCTCGATTCGGCGGCCGCGATGGTCACCGCTTCGGTCCCGATAAAACTGAACATGATCGTGATGAAGGCCCCGACAACCGCCGACAAGCCATTGGGCGCAAAACCGCCGTGCTCTTCCATCAACCGGCTCAACCCGCTGGCCTCACGCTCCGGAATCCAGCCCATCAACACCGCAAAACCCAGACCGATGAACCCGATGATCGCCACCACCTTGGCCATCGCGAACCAGAACTCGAACTCGCCGTACTTGGACACGCTGAACAGGTTGGTCACCACCAGCAAAATGATCGACAGCAACGCGAACAACCACGCATCGACCTGAGGAAACCACTGATTCAACACATGCCCGGCGGCCAACGCTTCAATCGGAATCACCAGCACCCAGAACCACCAATACAACCAACCGATGGTGAACCCCGCCCAGCGACCGATGGCCTGATCGGCATAGGTGGAAAACGATCCCGTGTCCGGGTGGGCCACGGCCATTTCACCGAGCATGCGCATGACCAGCACGACCAGCAGACCGGAGAAGAGATAAGCGAGCAAGACGGCCGGGCCAGCGGCGGCAATGGCGTGGCCGGAGCCGACAAACAGCCCCGCACCGATGATGCCGGCAATGGAAAGCATGGTGACATGACGCGGCTTGAAGCCCTGCGCCAACTGACCGTTCGAGTCCTTCGAGTTCAAGCTATTCATTGTTTTTGTTGTTCTCTGGTGATCGACGTTTGGGCGTACTGACGACGTGTCAGGCGATCATCATTTCTTCCTGTTGCCCTGCTCCAGAGCGGCGCACCTCAAGCGCTGCAGCGTTACAACGCGGTCGGACAACGACGCAGGGCGATGAAATGATGCGTCACCTTACGTGCCCGGCGTTGATCGCAAATAGCCTGGGAGCGGCATGGGGGCGTCTGATTTCGACATGGTGAATGGCATTCGGGCCCGTTCGAGATCGCCTTCACAGAATAAAAAGGGGGGGCTGATTTATTCAGGAAAAATAAATCAGTCCCCCATTTTTGGCCGGTGTCAGCCCTTGGTCAGATCAACCAACGGCGTTTGCCGCACCTCGGTCTCCCGCCCGCCCTGAATGTCGCTCACCTGCTTCAAGGCCTTGTCCACCGCCGCCTTATCCGCCAACAAGCTGTAGCTGATGCGGAACTGTTTGTGTTCCTTCGGCCCGATGGTGGGTACCAGGTTCAGGGGCCGCTGATAACGGCGGTTGTAGGAAAAACTCGTCCCCGGCTCCAGCCCGGTGACATAACCCTGACCTTGGGTATCGGTGTTCTTCCACAGAGAAAACACCGGCAATGTCTGCGTATTGAAGCCAACCGAAACACCCAGGCTGCCGGCCTTGTTATGCAACACGGTCAACGTATCGCCCTTGGCATCGGCATAGGGCACGACGTTGTAAACCGTTTCGTCGTAGTCCTTGGTCGGTGCGCGGTAGGTTTGCCATTCAGCCAAATCGCCCTTGGCTTTGTCGTTGAACGGCGAAACCTGTTTCACCGGCGCGGCGAAACGAGCGCCCTGCTCCAGGAACGGGGTGCTGAAGTTGCTGTGGTACAGCGCCTGATATTCCTTCGGATAGTCACCGTTGTTGGTCAGGGTGTCGTTAAGGGCGAACACTACGCTGCCGGGCTCGGTGACCAGTTCAGTGGCGACGGAGAAGTCGACTTTCTTGAACGCCTGCTCTTTCAGTTCACCGCGCAGGGTGATGGCGTACGGTGGCGTTTCATCGATGTGCAGGGTGACTTTGTTTGCAGGAATGTTGGCGGCCCGGCCGTGCAGGGTCAGCAGTTCGCCGTTGTCGACGCCGGGATGGCCGACCCATTCGTATCCGCAGCGGGTCACCAGCTCATTGAAACCCTCCAGCCAGCCCAGACCACCGCGGCCATTGAGCTCGATGAAGGACGGATTGACCACCTCCTTGACCGGCGAATCCCAGCCCATGCGCACATTGCCGACCGAGGCCTGCAAGACGTTCATTCCCCGCGTCGGCACCACCGAGAGTTTCATCGTGCCGTTATCGATGTCGACAATGCTGACGCCCTCCTGCCGACCACCATGCAAGGTGCGCAGGCTGACGCTGAAGGGTTTGTCGGTTTTCACGCCGAGTTGCTGGCTGGTGATCTGCCAGTTCTGAGCGGCCTTGTCGGTGTCGAGCAGAACGTAATCCCAGGCCATGGCGTGGGAAGCAGCGGACAGTGCGCTGAGGGCAACAACGAGTTTGAGCGGGGTCATGGGAGCAGCCTTTCTTGGAGTTGTGCCGTTTTTATAAACCTGCTGAAACGTTTCATCAAGCTTAAAAAGCGACGCGGCGCTGGTAGGGGCCGAGAAAGAATGGGTACGGACAGCAAAATTGAAATCGATGTGATCGCGTTATTCCGTAGGCTGGAGTCCGCTTGTATTCAGGAGCGGCATGGACGTCTGATTCGACATGGCGAGAGCGATGTGTTTAAGCGTTTTATGAATGGTGTTTAGAAACGCCCGGCATTACTTCACCACGGCTACAGCGTCTTGCGTCATTGCCTACGACTACGCCAGAATCCGCCGGCTTGTGCGTCTGGGGTGCGGGTTTTATCGTTTCCGGGTCACTGAAAAACAGTGATCGGGTTTGGTAGCCCGGATTACCTGTCGCATCGCAACACCAGATTGCAGGGACTCTTTCGTCCTCGTTTTATGGTGGCCATGCGTAGGGCGTCTTCGGACGCGCCGGGTATCCAGGTGACCGGTCTACCAACCTCCGTATGGCCACCACCCTCGTTTGGTAGCGAGGCTGATGGCTCCACTTTCTCACCCTGGAGTTACATCTATGTTCAAGCCAACACCGAACCCACCGGAAACCGATCCGGTTTCTCCCTACAAATTCCCCGATTCCCGAACGCTCAACGAAGCGGCCGAACGCGCGCTCGATCACTACCTCACACCGCAGCAACGGATCATGGGTAGCCACCACAAACACGACCCCATGTACCTGGCCAATCCGGCCTATAACACCGAATCCCTCTTGGCCAACGCCAGCGAATCATTGGGCTCTGCGAGTGAAATGCTTAATAACTTTGCTGCCACGCTGGAACCGGCTCATCGCAAGACTGCGATCGGGATTGCGCAGTTGGTGATGTTGAGTGAGTTGGCGGTGAATCAGGCGCTGGATCATGTTGAGGTTAAGAACTAAACCCCTGCCCTCTATAGCGTCCGGATAGTACGCATCGACAGAGGGAATGAGCGTTGCCAATAGCTGCCATGGTAAATGGCAGCTATTGGCGAAAAAGAGACAGTGGACATTACCCACGCCAAGGCGCTAGCGTCAGCCCCTTCAATGTGAGGGCTACAACATGGACGCTATTGCCGACTACTCAAACGAACACCATCGCCGTTGCGTTGTGGAACTCTGGGAAACCGTTTTCGGCTACGAAACCGCGCACAACACTCCCAGCCTCGCCATCGACAAAAAACTGGCCGCAGCGGATGGCCTTTTCTTTGTTGCCCTGTCAGGAAATGAAGTTGTTGGCACCGTTCTCGCCGGATACGACGGCCATCGTGGATGGTTGTACTCGGTGGCGGTGCACCCGTCGCACCGCAGAAAAGGCATAGGGATGAGCCTGGTCCGTCATGCAGAGGGGGCTCTGACGGCGCGAGGCTGCATGAAAATCAATCTGCAGATCGTCAGCTCAAATGAAAGTGTCAAAGCCTTTTATGAATCGCTGGGCTACTCGACCGAACCTCGCATCAGCATGGGGAAGAAGATCGAGTCGAATATAGTGGTGCCTGAAGATAAGTCCTATCGGTAAACGCCCGGTCAAGTCGCCTTGACTTAAGTTCCGGGAGAGAATGGCGCTGACGCAGGCGTGAGCAGTGGCCATTTTTCTCGTCCCCAATTTTTGCTCTAGCCGTTAGCGTCATCACACCCCATAAGGACATGCCCTTGCGAAGATTGCGCCTCAGTAACAAAAAACTCCGAAACATCCCCCGCCATCTCCGTGCATTGGAATACTGGGCCTCGACTTTCAGTGGCGAGTTCCATCCTCGCTTCGATGAGCACGAGCGCTACTCAAACTGGAAAATCCCGGTAATCAATACCCTCGTTCAAGGTCCGCAGGCACGTATTGAGGTGCAGGCCTTCTGTGTTCAGCAATTGCTCGAAGCAGCAGCCCACCTTTCCCGCGCGGCGGATCGCAGCCAAGGCTACTACCGCGTCGCCTGCTTATTGACCTGGCCCTGGTTACACCAGAGTGAAGTGACTGTGTTCTATGACCGTGAGTACTACTTGAGTTTTCTGGGGCAGCAGAACTCGCTGGCTCCGATACTCTTGAGCGACAAGCTTGCCTTGGATGTGCCCGAGCAATTCATTGAGCATGGGCATGATGTAACCCAGGACGATGATGAAGTCGAAGTTCAGTGGTGGTGTATCGGGGAGCGTGCTTGATCAAAGGCTAGAGCTAACAAAAGGGCCTGTTTTATTCCAGACAAATAAATCAGTCCCGAATGGCACTTACTTAGTAGCTAACCGATTGAGCTGAAAGCAAAAAATGAAGAAGGGCTGGCCTTGGTCTACGGTGATAGTTGCGAACACACACCAGAAAACCAAGGACAC